>JBBQIE010000677.1:0-1904 GCA_038324625.1 Anaerolineae bacterium
AGGTAGGTACCGGCGTGGACCTCTCCCCCCTGTGGCTCTCCCTCCGGGTGGGAGCGGCGGCGACGGTCCTGGTCGTCGCGGCCGGCCTGCCCCTTGCCTGGCTGCTGGCCCGCGGCCGGTTTCGGGGGAGGGATTTCCTCTCCGCCGCCCTCACCCTTCCCATGGTGCTGCCGCCCACCGTCCTCGGCTTCTATCTGCTAATGGCTCTGGGAAGACAGGGTCCCATCGGGCGGCTGCTGGAGGCAACCACCGGCTTCACCCTGGTATTCACCTGGTACGCAGCCGTGCTCGCGTCCTTCGTGGTGTCGCTACCCCTTTTGGTCAGGGCAGCCCAGGGCGCCTTCGAGGCGATCGAGCCCAATCTGGAGAACGCCGCCAGGACCCTCGGCCGCCCGGAACTGGACATCTTCCTCACCGTCACGGTTCCCCTGGCCTGGCGCGGTATCCTGGCTGGGACGGTCCTCGCCTTTACCCGTGCCATCGGGGAGTTCGGCGCCACCCTGATGGTGGCCGGCAACATCCCGGGCAGCACTCAGACGATGCCCATAGCCATCTACGACGCCGTGCAGGCCGGCAGACTGGACGTCGCCAACACTCTGGTGCTGATCATCATGGTTGCGACCATGGCTGGCCTTCTGGTCCTTGGCCGGGTGGCCAGGACATTCGGAAGGTAGGCACGGAGACAAACCTGAATGCTTGAGATCGCGGTTCAGAAGGAGCTCGGCCAGTTTCGGCTGGACGTGCAGTTCGCTGTCCAGGACGAGGTGATCGCCATATTCGGCCCGTCGGGATCGGGCAAGAGCCTCACCCTCCAGTGCATCGCTGGGCTCCTGAAGCCCGACTCCGGCCGCATCGTCATCAACGGCCGGCCGGTGTTCGATTCCGTCCGCGGGATTAACCTGAGGCCACAGGAACGGCGTGTGGGCTACGTGTTCCAGGACTTCGCGCTCCTACCACACATGAGCGTTGCCGGCAACATCGCCTACGGGCTGCACCGCCTGCCGAAGACGGAGAGACGGGCGCGCGTCCAGAAGATGGTCGTCTCCATGCGGTTGGAGGGGCTGGAAGACCGGCACCCCGCCAGCCTCTCGGGCGGCCAGCAGCAGCGAGTCGCCCTGGCCAGGGCGCTAGCCACGAAGCCCGAGATCCTGCTCCTGGATGAGCCGTTCTCGGCCCTGGACAGCCCCATTCGGAGCCGGCTGTATGGCGAGCTTCTCTCCACCTTGAAGAGCCTCCGCATCACCGCAGTGCTGGTGACCCACAACCTGGCGGAAGCCTACAGCCTGAGCGAGACCATGGCGGTCTATGACAGCGGGCACGTGCTTCAGATCGGCCCCAGGGACGACATACTGCGCAGGCCGGCCGATAGGAAGGTGGCGCGCTTCACAGCCACGAAGAACCTGTTTCAGGGTGAGGTCGTCCGATCTACAAACCGCTTCCTGGCGGTACGAACCGGCGCGCTCCTGGTCCACACCCCGCCGGGGGAGTACCGCGCCGGCGACCTGGTCGACTTCTGCATCCGCCCCGAGGAGATCATGCTCGTGCGGCCCGACCGGGTGTCCGGCTCGGCCGTCGAGGAAAACCAGTATCCGGGCCTGATTGTCGGTGAGATCGCCTACGGCACCTCCTTCACCCTCCAGGTGAGGCTAGCGGGAGACCCCCTGGGCCTGGGCCGGGACTACGATCTCCATGTGGATACCCCCGCCCACGTCTACTACCGCCTGGGAGTGGACTCGAAGCGGGAGTGGACCGTCTCCTTGAAGAAAGAGGCCATCCACGTGATCGGATTAGCGGCATCCGCGTCGGAGGGCGAAGAGTGAGTCAGGACGGAGCAGGCACCAGCCGAGGGCTTCCGGACGACACGCTGACAGCTGCTACATGCTGGAAGCCTGCCACGCCCTCTT
>JBBQIE010000678.1:0-1903 GCA_038324625.1 Anaerolineae bacterium
CTCGCTCTCCGCTACCGCCGTCGCTGCCTCAGTCGGCTCCTCCAGGACAGCCGGAGTCGGCGCTTCCTCGGGGGCCGGCGGACGTCGCCGCGTCCGGAGCGCCGTCAGGGCCTTCCCGGCGAGCTTCACCGACCGACGCACCGCGCTCAGCAATACGGTACGGAGTCGGCGGGCCACCCGTCGCCATGAGAATCCGATCACCAGGTGCAGCCCCTCGGCAACGAGGGCCACGGTCAGGAGCCAGGGCACCATCGCTCCCAGGGAGCGTCGCAGCCCATCGGCCAGCAGCCACCCCGTCCCGCCTCCCAGGCTGAACTGCCACTCTCGGGCCGGGGAAGCCAGCTCCGCCCCGATGAGGCAGGCCAGCCACAGGAGCACCAACCCCAGGACCTGGCGGGTCAGATGCCGCCAGTCCAGCGGCTGAGACACCAATACCATCAAGGTGCCGGCCAGCAGGAGGGAGAGGCCAACCGCCGGGGCCCCGATCCCGAAAGTCAGGAACAAGCCCTCGGCGAAGCGGGTGACCAACGTCCCCCGAGTGAGTTCCAGCATGGCCGCCAGGGTGATGAGCCCCCAAGAGGCCACGAGTAGGCCGACGATCTCCATGCGGTATTGCCAAAGATCGTCGGCCAGTCTGCTCATTCGGGAGCCGAAGCTCGGGCGGCTTTCCCTAGCCATGACTCAACTCAAACCCTGCCCGGAGCGCAGGGCCGTCTCATATCGCCCGCGAGCATTTCTTGGCTATGGGCAGATCACAGAACGAGAGCAGTGCCATCTGCCGACCTCACACCCCTCTTAGGCTCAGGCCCAGCCGGCGGGTATCCTGGTCAATGTGCAAGATGCGGACCTTGACCACCTCGCCCTCCTGGATCATGTCCCTGGGGTCCTCGGTCGCCTCTACATCCATCTCCGAGACGTGTACCAGCCCCTCAATGCCGTCGTGGATGCTGGCGAAGACCCCGAAGTCCACCACGTTGGTCACCGTGGCCTCCACCAGTTCTCCCACCTGATACCGGTCCTCGATCCCCTGCCAGGGGTCCGGTTGCAGGCGTTTGAGGCTGAGCGCCACTCGGCGCTTGTCCTTGTCCACCGAGAGCACGTAGGCTCGCACTTGATCTCCCAGAGTGACCACCTCCCGCGGGTCCTCGATGCGCCGCCAGGACAGCTCACTTATATGAACGAGGCCCTCGAGGCCGCCCAGGTCCACGAAGGCGCCGAAGGGACAGATGTTGCTGATCCGGCCGTGGGCCAGGGCCCCTTCCTGGAGCACGTCTAGGAGCTGCTCCGCCTGTAGGCCATCGGGCGTCGCCGCTCTCTCTGAGAGGATGATCCGGTTCCGGTCCTGATCCAGCTCGATAACCCGGCAGTTCATCTCCAGGCCCACGTACTTGGCCATCTGGCTGGCCCGGTCCTCCTCGCTCAATTGCCGAGGCAGGTCCTTGATCTGGGAGGAGGGGACGAATCCCTGGAGGCTGTCCACCCGCACCAAGAGGCCACCCCGGTTGTACCCGGTGGCCTTGACCGTGAGCACCTTGGTGGAGTGCAGGCACTCCTCCAGCAGCCGCCAGGCCTCCTGCTCATTGGCGTCCAAGGGGCGGCGGCTGGCGATCCGCCCGGAGACACTGCGATAACCCTCGTAAGCCAGGCACGACCCCTTGATCCCGGTGAACACGATCACCGAGTCCGATTCCACTTTCTCCTGCTGCAGCAGCATGGACCAATAGGCTTCATCCCGGCCCGTGGCGCTCTGCTTACGCTCTTCCTCGCGATTCCACATCCAGCGGTTCCTCTCTAACTAATCCTTATTCCCACCACGCACATTATACGTTTTCGCGGCAAGAGCGGTCAAAGTCGTCATGATCAGGGGTGTGGCTTACCTTCGGGGCAGGATGTGGCCCGCGCT
>JBBQIE010000679.1:0-1903 GCA_038324625.1 Anaerolineae bacterium
GAGCCGGTGGGTGATGAGGAAGGTGGTTCGCCCCTGACGCACCCGGCTCATGGCCGCCTGGATTTGGTCCTCGGTGGCGCTATCTATGGCGCTGGTGGAGTCGTCGAGGATGAGGATGCGGGGGTCGGTGGCGAAGGCGCGAGCGATGGCGATGCGCTGCCGCTGCCCACCCGAGAGAGTCACCCCCCGCTCACCCACCACCGTGTCATAGCCTTCGGGAAGCTCCATGATAAACTCATGCGCCTGAGCCTCGCGGGCGAAACGCTCGATGTCCTCCCGGCTCAGGTCCGACCCGGCGCCGAAGGCGATGTTCTCGGCGATACTCCGGGAGAACAGGAAGACGTCTTGCTCGATGGTGGAGATCTGCGACCGCAGCGACTCGATGCTCCAGTCCCGCACGTCGGTGCCGTCCACCCGGACCCGTCCCTCGGAGGCGTCGTAGATGCGGTTGATCAGCCGGGTCAGGGTGGTCTTGCCCGAGCCGGTCTGGCCCACGATGGCCACGGTCTCGCCGGGCAGGGCTCGGAAGCTCACGTGGCGCAACACCTCGGTGCCGTCATCGTAGGCGAAGCTGACGTCCTCGAAGGTCACTTCCCCCGCCATCGTTCCCGATCGCCCGGCCTGGTTCTCGTCGAGCTCGGTCCGGGCCTGGATCAACTCCAGGATGCGCTCCGCCCCGGCCAGGCCCAATTGCACCAGGCTGAAAGTGAATATGGAGATGAAGGTGGGGAATTGCAGCAGCCCCAGGAGGCCCATGAAGGCCACGATGTCACCCACGGTCACCTGCCCCTGGCGATACAGCAGGAGGACGTGAATGAAGGCCAGGGCCAGCATCACGTAATAGGCCAGCAGGGGGAGATAGCGGGCCTGGATGTCGCCCTGACGCACCACCAGGTCTCGATGCCGCCGGGTATCGGCGACGAACCGCTCCTGCTCCTTCGGCTCCTGAGCGTTAGCCTTGACCACCTCGATCCCGGAGATGGCCTCGGCCAATCGGGAGCTGATCACCCCGTACTGCTCCTGCTGGGCCTCGGCCACCGGTTCCAGCTGCCGATTGTAGTGCCAGATGGTCAGAACCAGGGCGGGCACGAAGAGGAGGGGAACGAGCAGGAGCCGGGGATTGATGCCCCCGATGGCCGCGATGGGTATGACCAAGCTCAGCCCGGAGGAGACGATCAGCCGCAGACCGGGGCTGAACATCAGGTTCAGCTGCCGGACGTCATTGGTGGCCCGGGCCATGACGTCGCCCAGGCGTTGGCGCCCGTGGAAGCTGAGGCTCTTGCCCAGCAGGCTCAGGTACAGCTCATCGCGGGCGTCGCGCTCCAGTCGCTGGGCCAGGAACTCGTTGAACACGTTCCCCAGCAGATTGGAGAGGGCCGAGCCCAGGCCGAACCCCAACACCGCCAGCGTGATCAGCAGCAGAGCGTGCAAGTTGCCCTGGGGGCTGATGATGTGGTCGAAAGCGCTACCGATGCCCAGTTGGACGCGGGCGCTCATCCAGTTGGAGGCGACCGCCGCCGCCAGAGTCCCCGCCAGTAGGTGCGGGTAGCGCCGGACGTGCGAGACAATCCAGCGCGCCGGGCTGGAGCGATTGTAGGGGTAGGAGCCGGCGACGGTGAACTCGGCCTTGGCCAACGAGCCTCCGAGCGGGTAGGGTCGCCGGCGTGTCCGAGACCCCGGCACCGGCCATCATCGCACAGCCGGGCCGATTCCGCACCGCCGGGCGGCCGAACAGACCGTGCTCGCCGGGCGAAACCCGGCTAGGGCAGCATCCGGTACTCGATCCCTAGCCAGACGGCGCCGCTCTCACGGGTCCTCGTCAGCAGTTGCACCCGAACCCGCTCGGTCTCCCGAGTGCGTCGGGCCCACCAGGTTATGTAGGCTTCATCGCCGGGGCGATACT
>JBBQIE010000680.1:0-1897 GCA_038324625.1 Anaerolineae bacterium
TCTCACTCCGATGGGTTCCTGTGTATGCTCACCCGCTTCGGGCGCCTGAAGCGCCTGCCGGTCGAGGAGTTCTCCTCGGTGCGGCCCAGCGGCATCCGGGCCGTGGCGCTCGAGGAAGGCGATGAGCTGACCTCGGTGAAGATGACCACTGGCTCCAATGACCTCATCATCGTCACCGCCCACGGACGGGCCCTCCGGTTCCAGGAGCAGGACGTCCCCACCCAGGGCCGCGCCGCCCGCGGGGTCCTGACCGTGGCCCTCGGTGAGGGCGACGCCGTGGCCGGCATGGAGGTGGTGGAGCCCGGGGCCACCCTGCTGCTGGTCACCGAGAATGGCTTCGGCAAGCGGGTGCCGGTGGAGGAATACCCGGTGCGATCGCGCCGAGGCAAAGGAGTGCTCACCCTCAAAGAGGCGGCCCTGGAGCGCACCGGCCCCATCATCTCCCCTCGAATGGTTTCCGAGGACGACGACATCAGCATCATGACCACCAACGGCATGGCCATGCGAGTGCGGGCGGCGGACATACCCTCCATGAGCCGCTACGCCACCGGCAGCATCGCCATGCGCCTCAACGGTGATGATACCATCGCCTCCGTGGCCCGACTGCAGCCGCCGCCGGAAGAGCAATGAGAGGGTGGGCCCGGCTGATTCCGGCCTTGATGGCCCTCTTCCTGGCGGCGAGCGGCTGCCAGGCGGCGCCGCCCCCCACGCCGGGCCTGATTTCCGTGCCGCTACCGACGGCGAGCCCCCTCCCCGCCGACGGCTCCGATCGTGGGGCCGCCCTGTCCCTGGTGGCCGCCGAGGCCGAGGCGGTGCGACAGCAGGACATAGACGCCCTGGCCGGCCTCTGGCTACCCGAAGGCGTCATCGTGGACGCCAACCACACCCCCGACGATCCCCTAGATGACCGCTCCTGGGAGGGTTGGCCCGCCATCCAGGAGCGCTACGTCTCCGAGGTGTTCCCCTTCGTGGCCGACCCGGTCACCGTTCCTCGCCCGCGGGTGGATGTGCCGAGCGTGGAGGTATACGGGGATCAGGCGGAGGTGGCGGTGCCCGGCCCCGATGGCCGCACCACCCAGGATGAGTGGCTGCTCCGGCGGCAGGAGGGCCATTGGCGCCTCGCCCGGTTGGCCTTCAACCTGGCCCCCGGCCAGTAGTCGGCGGGAAAGGATAGCAGAGTGCGCCAAGATCACTGCCGCATCGTGGCCAGCGGAGGGCTGGACTCCGGCCACCACCTGCTCGAGGTGGATTGCACCCCCCTGGGCCAGCCCGCCCGAGCCGGCCAGTTCCTCATGCTTCGGGCCGGCCACGCCGGCGAAGAGGCCCTCCGGCGCCCGGCCTTCTTCTCTCGCGGCGGCCGGAACGGGCGGCTTCTCCTCCCTGCCGGTCAGCCCTGGACTCGCCCCCTCCTCTCCCTCCTCCCAGAGGAGACGGTGGACGTCCTCGGCCCCCTGGGTCAGCCCTTCGCCATCCGCCCGGGAGCGGCACGCCTGCTCATCCTGGCCCTCTGCGAGCCGGTGGCGCCGGCCTTGGCCGTGGCCCATTGGGCCCAGAGGCAGGAGACCGCCGTCAGCCTCATCCTCGCCGACAGTGGCTGGCGGGGCCTAACCGACCTCCTCCCGGAGTCGGTGGAGTGCAGCCTCGGTGAGCCCACGCGCGAGGCCCTGCGCTCGGACCTCCAGTGGGCCGACCAGCTGTTCGTGGTGGCCCCGCCGGAGCGGCTGGATTGGCTGGCTCAAGCCATCGTCAGCGCCCGCATCCGGTTGGTGGAGGGCTTCGCCGGGGTCCTCCTGCCCACCGACTTCGCCTGCGGGGTGGGCGCCTGTGGGGCCTGCGTCCAAGGCCACGGGCGGCGTCAGGCCTGCACCTGCGTGGACGGCCCCAGCTTCGACCTGGT
>JBBQIE010000681.1:0-1894 GCA_038324625.1 Anaerolineae bacterium
GCGCAGGCGATCCTCGAAGAAGGCCTTGGCTTCCGCATCGCTGCCATGCTGGACGCGATCCTGGACGATCTCGGCGCTCTTGGGCGTGAGGGAGGCGGCGAAGTGTCCGGGAAGGATGTCGCCGAGGGCCCGGTGTAGCCAGACATATTGCATGTCGGCCAGGTAGGCATAGGGGACGCTGTCGTAATAGGGCGGATCGGTGAGCACGGCGTCGAAGTGGTTGTCGGGATAGGCCAGGGACACGGCGTCCGCGGCACCTACCAGAGCCGGCAGCGGCGCCGCCCCCAGCAGCCGCTCCAGCGAGGGCAGCAGCCAGTTGACAGTGCTACGCCAGCTCTTCGAGCCCTCGCTAAGCGGGTTGGCTTCCGCGTAGTCCCAGAGCATCGGCAGCCGATGACCAGCGGTAGCTGTCTCAATGGTATGCCGAAGGTTGTTCCAGCGCGACCCTTCTGAGAGCCGGGTTACCATCTGGCTTACCGTCAGCCCCAGGTAGAGGACCACGGCGCGTGCCTCGTCCGGCTCTGCCCCAGCCGCCAGAATCGCGGTGTGCGCCTCCCTCACCAGCCGGGCGAAGGTGGCCAGGGCGAGGGCCTGGCGGGCGTTGTGCATCTGACCCCAGGTGCGCACGGCGTACAGGGAGGGCCGAATGCCGAGGGCCCCAATTGGGGGAAACGCCTCGTCGGGCACCAGAGAGAGGAAGGGATCATCATGGGTGGCCTCGGCTGCCGCCAGAGCCTCGGCGGCCCCCCGGAAAGCGTCGCGATCGGCCTCGGTGGCGGCCCGGAATCGTAGTCCCGTCTCGCCCTCGGTGGAGTAGGCCACGGCGTAGAGCAACCGGCCGGCTTGCCCGGCCCCGAACCGGGCCTTGACCTCGTCCGGCGACAGCGTGGTGGGGCAGAAGGGGCAGCGGACGGAGCCGCGGGCCATGGTGCCCTGCTCGGGGTGGTCCGCCGTGGCCGCCTTACCCTCCAGGATCTCCACTCGCAGGGTGCGGTCCGGCTGAGGCACCATGCGGTAGGCCACCGGTGGCTTGCCCTTTCTCCGGCTGAGCCAGCGGTGGGCCAGCATGGGGATCTCGGCCCCGCAGGCGGGGTTGGTGCAGGGTACCGTCTTGGCCCAGAAGTAGGCCACCGGCGTGCCGCCACCGGGCTCCTGAGGGTAGAAGGGTGCCAGCCCGGCCCGCGCCCGCTCCAGGATCCAGTCGCCCCAGGCGGACACGGCTTCCACCAGGTTGCCGGTGGGAACCTCTCCCCCCACCCCCCTCTCCGACCCGGAGAGGGGGAGTTGGGTCCCCCCTTTCCCCGCGGGGGAAGGGTCGGGGGTTAGGTCCGGCAGCGGAAACCGCGTCTCGGCGAAGCGCATGGGGTAGTCCACCGTGGCCAGTAGGGTGAGCACCGCCACCGGGTTGAGGTCGAGGGCGTGGGCCTCGCAGCCCAGGCGGGCGGCCTCCAGGGGCAGGGAACCGCCCCCGGCGAAGCAATCCAGCACTCGGGGAATCCGTCCCTCGAAGGCGGCGGACACGCGCCGGCGCATCTCCTCGATCAGCTCCGGGCTGTCCTGGGGCGCCTTGTTGGGCAGGGAGCGGATGATGAGCTGCATCAGGTCGTCCCGGTCGGTCTCGGTGTTGGGCGCCGGCACCAGGGAGGCGAAGGTGGCGGCGCGACAGGCGGCCAGGGGCCGTCGGGCGAACCAGGTGTGGATGGCGTGAATGTCGCCGTAGGAAATGGACTTGGAACTCTCCTGACCGATCTCGGCCAGGGGGAGAATCTCCTCGATAAGGCGCTGCTCTTCGGTCACCGGTCGGATTCCTCATCCGCGACCGCCCGCCAGGTGGATGCCTCGAAGGCGTAGCGGACGCCGCTATACAGGGTGGTGTCGTGTTTCATCCTGGCCA
>JBBQIE010000682.1:0-1888 GCA_038324625.1 Anaerolineae bacterium
CGGTGGAAGGTGGTCTCGCGGGTCATGCCGTCCAGCACCTGGACGAAGGCGTGGCTCTCCCGCTCCTCCCGGTGCAGGAACACCCCGGGGATGATGGCCAGCCGATTTTTAGCCTCGGCATCCACCACCTTGTAGTACCAACCCTCGAAGAAGGGCGCCTTCCTATCGGCACCGTGGTAGCGCTCCGGATGCATGAGGTTGCGGAAGGGGTTCCTCATCTATAGCGGCCGCAGCAGGCCGAGGGTGTTGCCCCCGAGGATGGCGTCGCGCTGCTCCGCCTCCAAGTCCAGCCCCAGGATCAACTCCAGGTGGGAACGGTCCACCCCGAAGGTAGTGCCGGTGCTTCCATTGCGGCAGGGGAAGTCCGTGCCCAGGAGGAGCTTGCGCCAGTGGCGGCGGGCGAAGCCCTCGGTGTATTTCGGGTCTCGACTTAGGGCCCGCAGCCCGGACCCGGCGGAGATATCGCCGTAAAGGTTAGGGTAGCGGGTGAGCATGGCGTCCACCCGGCCGGGCTTGGTGATGGGACCACCGGGGTAGGCGACCCCTTCCTTAGGGTTCTCCCCCATCTCCGCCCACCACGAGGGCCCGTGGGCGATGAAGACGGTGTCCGGGAAGGCGCCCACCATCCTCTCGAAGCCGGCGATGTCCTGGTTGATGTTCGAGTCCAGGTGCAGGAGCACCGCCATCCCGAACTCCCCGCAGAGCCCGTAGATCTCCTGGCTCCGGGGGTCGTCCACCGGGGGCGAGAGTTGTGGGGGGTTCGGCTTCCACTCCCCGAAGGCCCGGCAGCCCCCGTCCACCAGGCGCTGCATCTCCTCCCGGTATGAGATGCCCGGCTCTCGGGGATCGAACACCCCGAAGGGGATGAAGCGGTCCGGGTAGGCGTCCGCCGCCTGCAGCACCGTCTCCGTCCTCAGGATGGGGGGGACCTCGGCCCCGGGGGGGATGGGCAGGGGCAACAGCACCGCCCGGTCAATGCCGGCCTGGTCCATATAGGCCAGGTTGGCCACCGTGTTCACCGCCTCCCGGCAGGAGGGGGCGAAGGCATAGGCGGGGAAGGGCGGCTCCTCAGGGCCGGTCAGTCGCCTGCCGATGGCGGCGGCGGTCAGATGGGTATGCACGTCTACGATCATCCTCAACCTCCCGGCGTCAGGTTCGCCCACGGTCGCAATCTCGGTTCCTCAGCCTCATTGGATCAGCCCAACAGGGGTTTGACGTACTCGGTGGAGTAGCGCTTGGCCCGGTAGATGCCGTGGACGGAGGGCCAGGGGCTGCGATACTCCCAGACCACTTCCTTATCGGGGGTCACCTCGAAGAGGCGCGCCGGGCCCCCCTCACATACCAGCAGGTTCCCGTTGGGCAGAAGCTGGGCCCCGGAGATGTGGGAGCTGTAGAAGCCCTCCTTGGGATGGGCGGCATATTCCCACACGATCTCCCCGGACCGTGGATCCATGATGATGACCCGCGACCACCGGCGGAGGGTGCCGTTGTCGAAGACCAGGATGCGGCCGTCCGGCATCATGGTGGGCAGGTGCTGGCCGTCCAGCTCCCCCGGCCCCCAGGCCCACACGATCTCGCCCGTCTCCCGGTCAATCACCCCGATGGTGTCCAGGCTGCGGTAGCTGAACAGGACGTTACCCGGGCGGAAGCGGGCGTCCCGAGCCCCGGCGTCGTTGACCGGCAGGGGCTGGGCGGTGTTGTTGTGGGCCCAGTCGAAGGGGAAGTCGTCCCGAATGCGGCGCTCCAACCAGCCCCATTGGTCCGGCAGGGCCCGCCTCAGGTCGGCGTAGTGCTCCTCCCCGAACCACTCCCACACCAGTTCCTTGTCGCGGGTGACCTCGATCAGGTAGGGGCAGCGCCGCAACTCCGGCCCGATCTCCGGGACCAT
>JBBQIE010000683.1:0-1888 GCA_038324625.1 Anaerolineae bacterium
TCGCCCAGGCGAGGCGCGACCTGTCGGTACCCTGCTCATGACGTGACGCCCTATAACTGGTAGGGGCTAATCTTGTATTCGCCGGCCCACCGCGGGCGAATACATGATTCGCCCCTACAGATCATGGTCATGGACTTCCAACATGCCTCCGCGAGGCATGGGGTTCTCAGGGTGACGTGGTCCGCGGCGGGCGAAGACCGGCCCCTCACCCTGCCCGAAGATGAGACACACCCTCGTGTGATCCCGAGTGGCGTCGCCGAAGGCCCGGTGCTAACATGGCGAAGATGATACACTCCCGGCAAGCTGGAGGCTAAGAAGACCCACAATCTCAACGAACCGGTGCTGGTGTTGAACGGCAACTTCGAGCCGCTCAACGTCTGCAGCACTAGGCGGGCGCTGAATCTACTGGTGTTGGGTAAGGCCAACGTAGTCGAGAATGGCCGTGGGGAGGTGCGAACCACACGTACCGTCTTCCCGCGGCCTTCTGTCATTCGCCTTACCCACGTGGTCCGTCGGCCGCGACCTCGGGTGCGCCTGAGCAAGCGGGAGATCTTCCGACGGGATAGGTACCGTTGTGCCTATTGCGGCGAGTACTCCAGCGACCTCACCGTGGACCATGTCCTTCCGAGACACCGAGGCGGCCCCCATTCCTGGGAGAACCTGGTCACCGCCTGCGCCGCCTGCAATCGTCGCAAGGGCGGGCGCACCCCCGAGGAGGCGAACCTACCCCTGAGATGGAAGCCCTTCGAGCCCAGCTCGAGCACGGAGTACCTCTTCGGCCAATACCTCACTCGCTACGAGGAGTGGCGGGAGTTCCTCCGTGGCTGGTGATGAAGCGGGAGGACGACCGGCCGGGGATGAGCGGATGATCCCGAGCCGGGGTCCGAAGCTGGGGCTGGTCCTCAGCGGCGGGGGTGCCCGCGGGCTGGCCCACATCGGGGTGCTTCGGGTGCTGGAGGGGGCGGGCATCGTGCCGGACCTGCTGGCCGGGACCAGTATGGGCGGCCTGGTGGCCGCCTTCTACGCGGCCGGCTTTCGGCCCGACTGGATGGAGCGGGAGGCAGTTCATCTCTCCCAGTGGCATCACCTGCTCCGCCTGATGGATGCCGGGTTCCCGGGGCCGGGGCTGGTGGAGGGCGGGCGCATTCGACGCTACTTCGAAGACCGTCTCGGGAACAAGACCTTCGCGGAGTTGCGCCTTCCCACCTGCCTGGTGGCGGCGGACCTGCGGGCCGGATGCGAAGTGCGTCTGGACCAGGGTTCTCTCGTGCAGGCGGTGATGGCTACCATCGCCCTGCCCGGGGTGTTTCCTCCGGTTCCGGACCGGCGCGGGCTGCTGGTGGACGGCGGGGTGCTGAATAACCTGCCGGTGGATGTGGCCCGCGACATGGGAGCGGAGGTGGTGGTGGCGGTGGATATAACCCCGGCCACCGCCGACTTCCTGGCCCCGGAACCGGACCTGGATCTCGACGGTCTCTCGGTGGTGGAAACCCTAATCCGAGTGACGCATCTGATGCAGTGGGGTCAGGATGAGAGGAGGCTGGTGGAGTGCCGGCCCGAGGTGTTGATGCGTCCCGACCTGGGCCCGGAGGTGACGCCGCTAGGCGGGTTCTCCCAGGCCCGGCGGATCATCGAGGCCGGTGCGGTGGCCGCGGAAGCGGCGCTTCCCGGACTGCTGGCGCTGGGGACTGAGGTCCGCTTGGTGGGCTAGCGCTCGCGGGGGGGCTGGGGACGACCCTCGAACTCGGCTAAGTACTGCTCGGCGGAGTAGGCGGCCACGGCGCCGGTGCCCGAGGCCACCACCACCTGGGCCCAGGAGCCGGCTACCGCCTCACCGGCGGCGAACACCCCCGGAATCTCGGTGCGACCCTGGCGGTCGGCCACGATG
>JBBQIE010000684.1:0-1886 GCA_038324625.1 Anaerolineae bacterium
CTTAGCTTGATGCGTATGGGGGGGCTAACCTAACCCCCCAACGGGTGCATCTCAGTCTGGGTGCGAGTGGTGTAGATATCATGGAAGGACCGGAGCCCTGAACTGTGGTATGTTTGGGTCTAGGGAGACCAACCACAGAAAGGAGAACCGGTCCTTCCATGATATCTATCGTTGTCTGCCGCCAGCCCCTAGTGCCTTCGCCCCTAAACTGAAATGCGCCCTACCTGGCCCGGTGCTTCTCGAAGGCTTCCAACAAATCCGAGGCGTCCTCCCGGCCCACGGTGAGCAGGTACAACACCTCGGGGCCACGCAGGAAAAGAGCCACTCCCCCGGAGGAGAGCTGAGCCACGTAGGTGCGCGGCCGCTCCATCTCCCCCTTCAGGTAGCGGTACAGATCGCTCACGTGGCGGCCGGCGACCCCCGGGTCCAGCCCATACCGGCGAGCCGTATCCGCCTCCCGCCAGGTGAGTACCCGCACTTCCTCCAGCTCCTCGAAGCCGATCCATACCTCGCGCTTCTCCCGGCTGCCCAGATTCTGTAGCTTCAGGTCCAACCGAATGCCGTCATTCTCCAGCACGTAGTTGGGCAGGGCCCCCCGCGAAGCCTGCCCCACCACCCGCGACAGTCGGCCCAACCCCCGTACCACCATCGGCCGGAGGGCTCCATAGACCAGAGTCATGCCCGCCATGACCATCACCGGGGCCGACAGCCGGAGGCGGCCGGAGCTGAGCACCGCCACCAGGATGCCGGCGAAGGCCGCCGCACCCACCATCAGCACCATCGCCCCCGAGACCCCGGCGAGCACGGCCAGCCGGCGGTAGAGGGCCGCCCCCCGAGAGGGCCTGGCCCGCTCCCCCAGGCGGAGGTTGTCCTCGTCCAGGGCCAAGTAGGCGCGCAGCAGGTGCAGGGCCGACTCCACCAGGGCCAGGCAGAAGACCGTCATCAGGGCCCAGGGGAGGAGGCCGGGGTGGTCGCCGCCTGAGGGCAGGGCGCTATCCGGGGGGAGGGCCGCCGCCATGAAGACGAAGGCAGTCAGGAGAATGGCAAGGAGGAGGAAGACAGTCGCCCCCAGAACTTGAACCGACTTCATCTCTCCTCCCAGGGGGGTCTCATTTCTCTTTGATGGCCAGGTGGACCTCGAGGGTGCCGAGTTCGGTCTCCAGAGGCACCACCAGGCGGGAGAGCCGCAGGATGGAGATGGTGACGTCCTTGCCGATGATGAGGCTGGGGACGGAGATGTCGGTGAAGAGGCCGGCGTTGGAGAGTTTGGTAGCCGCCCGACCGGCAATCACGTTGCAGAGTTCGGCAATGCCGCTTTGGGCCATCTCGTCCAGCTCAGTCTGGTCCTCACCCATCATGCTGGAGACGAAAGCTAGGCAGGTGGTGGTGGCCATGTTGAACATCACCAGCCCCTCGATCTGCCCCAGCAGGCTGATGAGGGCCGCCACCCCGTTCACCTTGATGCCGCCGTCCTCCATCCACAGCTTCCCCCGCCGCACCGGCATACCGGTCTCGGCCCGCACCACGTCGGCGGCGGCGGTGACGAAGGGGGCGATGGTCTCAACCTTCAGGGGCATAGGGCTGGTTTCCTCCACGACGGCATCGGGGTGCCCTCTCCAGGAACCGGGCGCCACCATTGTACGCGCGCTTGGCGAACATGGGTACTCATCGGCAGGAGAGTCGGGCAACTTGAGGCGGAGGGAGTGTCTGGATCGCGGGGACGTTTGGATCACGAAGAGCGCGAAAAGGGAGCGAAATGTCCTGGTTCGTGTGATGTCAGGTGACGGGAGGGCGGCGGTCTGAAGGCCGCCGCTGAAGGCCTTCGGCCAGGGTAGAGGCCACACGGTTTTCTTAGCCGAAGGCCCTCAGCGGGCGCCTTTAGTCGC
>JBBQIE010000685.1:0-1882 GCA_038324625.1 Anaerolineae bacterium
GGCCTCCGGCTGGGCGGCGGCCATCAAGTAGGGGATCACGTTGACCGCCCGCAGAGAGCCACCGAGGTTAGCAATCAGGTAGCCGGTCAACAGGCCGGCGGGTAGGGCGGAGACGGGCAGGAGCCGCGCCAGAGGCAGGAGGGCGTACCCGCCGGCGGTAAAGAGCACCCCGGCCACCATGGCCCGGCGACTCCCCAGCCGTCGGCCCATCTCGCCGGCCGGGAGGCAGAACAGGGCGCTGGCCAGCATCCCCGAGCCGCTCACCAGGCCGATGAACTCGGGCCCATAGCCCAGACGGAGCAGGAAGAGATTGAGGAGCACCCCGAAGATGCCGGCGACGCTGAACCCCTGCAAGGCGGCGGAGAGCAACACCAGTCGCACGTTGCGATCCAGCCCGCGGAGGATGCCCAGGTAGCCTGTCGGCAAGGAGACTCCTTACTTTGGCGCCGCCGAGGATAGGGCGGCGGCGCGCGGGGGCAAGCGTAGTGGTGGCGGCGGCTGGATGCAAGGGGCGAGGTACAGCCGCGGGTCGGCACGACCGCGCCCTTGCCTGTATACTCTCACCCGCCCGCAATGCCGGGCAGGAAGAATGGGGAGCCAGCGACTTGAAGAAGATCGAACTGGATCAGGCCTCCGCCTCTTTGGCGGTGTACGCGCGGGCCTTGGACGACGAGGGCCTAGTCATTACCAAGGCGGGAGTGCCGGTGTGCGCTCTGCTGCCGGCTCATAGATTGCCAGAACTGCCGGACCTGGAGGTGAACGCGGAGCGGTCCGGGGGAGAGGACACGCGGGAAAGCCCGGACGAGGGCACGAGCGGCTCCGTTCCGGTGACCATGTACACCGACGGTGGGGCCATCGGCAACCCCGGTCCGGGTGGCTATGGGGTGGTGATGATGGCGGGCCAACACCGGCGCGAGCTGTCCGGAGGCTTTAGTCACACCACCAACAACCGCATGGAGATCATGGCCGCCATCGCCGGGCTGGAGGCCCTCAAGGGGCGGTCGCGGGTGACGCTGTATACTGACTCCCAGTACCTGGCCAATGCCATCAACAAAGGTTGGGCCAAGCGCTGGCGAGCCAACAGATGGATGCGCACCGCCAAGGATGAGGCCCTCAACCCGGACCTCTGGGAGAGGCTGCTGAACCTGTTGCAGAAGCATGAGGTGACCATCAAGTGGGTGCGGGGCCACGCGGGGAACGCCGAGAACGAGCGCGCCGACCGGCTGGCGGTGCAGGCGTCCCGGGGCAACGACCTGCCGCCGGACCGAGGATACCGGGGATAGCAGAGAGAGACCCCGGAGGTCTCCTACGACCTCCGGGGTCGGAAGGGTCGGGCGAGTCCGAAGCTCAGGAAAGCGAGGCCAGCCAGGCGTAGATGTCCTGCACCTGCTGGTCGCTGACCTGGTCGGCCGTGAAGGCGGGCATGATGGCCCCACCCTGGCGGACCTTCCCCAGAACCTCTTCGAAGCTGTGCTGGGTCCCCGCCAACGTGGGCGCGCTGCCCCCTTCCGCCTGGTCGCCGTGGCAATTGTGGCAGGAGAGCTCTTGCCAGACTTGGGCGCCGACAGTGACGTCTGCCGCCCCTGGAACCGCCTCGACGGGGGTGCTTTCCACCTGAGTGGGAGCCTCGGTGGGAGCGGCAATGGTGGGCTGATCGGGGCTACCTCCACAGGCGGCCAGGGCGAAGATAGCCGGGATCAAGACGGCTATGGCTAACAAACGTCTCATTTCACTTTCCCCCACATTAGGATGGCCGGGAACGCACCCCGGCCGATTCGGACAACAAACATCGATAGGCAACCGCCAGCACAGGATGTCCGAGGCGCCACCGCCTGTCAAGCGCGTGTACTCGTTCAGTACCTCAGTGACAACTGCCTCCTTT
>JBBQIE010000686.1:0-1879 GCA_038324625.1 Anaerolineae bacterium
CAATAGGCCGCCCCGGTCCCAGGCTCGAATGTGGACCGCCACCGGGTAGCGGCTGCCTTCCTCTTTGCCGCCCCACTCCACCCCGATCTGCCGCTCCGGCTCATTGCTGTTGAGAATGTTCGGGCAGTCCCGGCGATGGACGGTGACCCCTCGCCCTCGGGTTATGTAGCCCATGATCTCGTCACCCGGTAGAGGCCGGCAGCACTTGGCCAACGATGTCAGAACTCGCCCTACTCCCTGAACCCTGACATCGGAGATTGCTGCCGGTATGGATCGGTCCTCGGGAAGCTCGTCGGGGGCCGGCTTCTCCTCCAGCTCCAGCAACCGGGTGGCCACCTGCTGGGTGCTCAGGTCGCCGTAGCCGATAGCGGCGTGGAGGTCCTCCACCTCCTCGTAGTCCAGGAGGGTGGCGATGTGATCCAGGCTGCCCTGGTAGCCCAGGCGCTTGATCTCCCGCTCCAGCATCTCCCGCCCCAGGGAGATGTTCAGCTCCCGGTCCTGACGCCGGAACCAGGTGCGGATCTTCTGTCGGGCTCGGGCGGTGCGCACGTAGCCGAGGTCCGGGTTGAGCCAGTCCCGGCTGGGGCCGCCCCGCTTGGCGGTGAGGATGTCAACTTGGTCGCCGCTCTGGAGATTGCGGTCCAGCCCCACCAATTGGCCGTTGATCTTGGCCCCGCGACAGCGATGCCCGATCTCCGTATGTACGTGGTAGGCAAAGTCTATGGGAGTGCTGCCGGCGGGGAGATCAATTATGTCACCTTTCGGGGTAAAGACATATACTCGATCCCGGAAAACGTCGGTCTTGAGGCTGTCCATGAAATCGCGGGCGTCAGTAACATCCTGGCGCCATTCCATCAATTGCCGCAGCCAGGCGATCTTGTTCTCGAAGATGACGTCCCGCCGGGCCCCGGGCTCCTTGTAGCGCCAGTGCGCCGCTATCCCATACTCGGAGGTGCGGTGCATCTCCCAAGTGCGGATCTGGATCTCCAGGGGCTTGCCGCCCGGCCCCACCACGGCGCTATGCAAAGACTGGTACATGTTGTCTTTGGGAGTGGCAATGAAGTCGTCGAAGGTGCCGTGAATCGGTCGCCAGAGGGAGTGGACCACTCCCAGGGCGGCGTAACAGTCCGGCACCGTGTTGACGATGATGCGGACCCCCCGCACGTCGTAGACGTGATCGAAGTCCAGGTCCTTGCGCTGCATCTTCTTGTAGATGCTGTAGATGTGCTTGGCCCGCCCGCTGACTTCCGCCTCTACGCCCTGTACCTTGAGGCGCTCCCGCAGCATGGCCACGATCTGCTGCACTTCCTCGTCCCGGTCTCGCCGCCGCTCGTCCAAGTCCCGAGCCAGTTGCCGGTAGGTGTCCGACTCCAAGTAGCGGAGCGACAGGTCCTCCAGCTCCCACTTCATCTGCCAGATGCCGAGGCGATTGGCCAGAGGGGCGAATATCTCCAGGGTCTCGCGAGAGGTGCGCTGGCGCTTGTCCTCGGGCATGGCCCCCAGGGTTCGCATGTTGTGCAAGCGGTCGGCCAGCTTGATCAGGACCACCCGCACGTCGTCCACCATGGCCAGGAACATCTTGCGCAGGCTCTCCGCCCGCGCGTCGGCATGGTCGGCGTCCTCCCGGAGCTGGGCCGTGATGTCAATCTGGCTCAGCTTGGTGACGCCGTCCACCAGGGCGGCGACCTCATCGCCGAACTCAGCCCGGATGTCTCCCAGGCCAATCTCCGTGTCTTCCACCACGTCATGCAGCAGAGCGGCGACGAGGGTGCGCGCGTCCAGCCGGAGATCGGCGAGGATCTCGGCCACGGCTATGGAGTGCTGGATGAAGGGCTCGCCGGAGACCCGCTTCTGCCCGTGGTGGGCGGCGGCGGCGTAG
>JBBQIE010000687.1:0-1866 GCA_038324625.1 Anaerolineae bacterium
CTCGACGGGTACTCCGGGAAGTACGAGGCCCGCATGGGTTTCGAGCTGGCGGAAGGGGGCAAAGACCCTCGGGTGCTGGGCGAAAGGGGCACAAACGTCACCGATCTTCGCTGGCTGGCCTTGGGCCAAAAGTGGCTGGGATCGGAGGGCGGCACCCTGAGCCTGGATCACCGGTCCTTGCTCGACCGCTTGGGCGCCGACGACCTCTACCTGGCGATAGGGCTGAGTCGAGTGTACCGGGGTGAGCACTGGCCCCTGGTGGTGGGGGTACATGTAGTCCCGGACCACGGGGTGGAGGTGGGCCTTGACGACCTCGGCTGAGCCTCGGGGCGGCTCGGTGTCCCTGGCCGACCTGGGGCTCAGCCCCGCTGATGTGGCGGAGATGGAGGCGGGGGATTTCACCCTGGTCTTCAACCTGCTCTATCACTGGGGCGATCAGGAGGAGTTGCTGGCCTGCATAGACGCGGTCATGCCGGTCTGGCCGCGGAGGGTGGTCTCCCTGCTGGACTGGAGGGTGCAGGCGCTCCTGGCCCTGGGCCGGACGGAGGAGGCGGTTTCCGAGGCTCATCGGCGGCTGGAGGCCAACGATTCTTTCACTGGGCGCCGGGGCCTGATCCGAGCCCACATCGCTGCCGGGCAACTGGCTGGGGCCGAGGGTCTGATCTCGGCCATGATAGAGGAGAATCGCGAGCACACGGTTGCCTGGCAGGCGCTGGCCGAGCTGGAGCTGGCTCGCGGAGAGCCAGAAGCGGCGCTGACAGCCCTCCGACAGCTCAATCAACTGAATCCAGGTAGCCGGGCCTATCTGATGGGCATGGTGGAGGCCCATGAGGCGCGGGGTGACTGGGTCACGGCCACCGGCTATGCCGTGGGCTTGATGGAGTCCGCCGCCGAAGTGCCCCTGAGCCTGTCCGATCTGCAGCGGCTCAGTCGCTTCTTCGCCGCTGCCGGCGAGACCACCCGTGTCGCCGACATCGAGGAGGAGTTGGGGCGGCGTCGGGCGGAGGTGCTGGAGCGGCTGCAGGCCGTGGTAGCGGGCAGCCTGATGGGGCCGGAGGAACCGGAGTCCACCCCTGAGGTGGAAGGCTCACCGGCGGGGGTGACCCTAGAGAGCCTACGGGTGACCGAGGCGGAGCGGGCTCGGGTCGAGGAGGGTGCCCGGCGTTTGTTCGGCTTCGAGCGCCTGCTACCGGGCCAGCTGGAGACTATGGTCTGTGCCTTGCGGGGGGAGGACGTGCTCACCGTGCTCCCGACGGGCGGGGGTAAGTCGCTCTGCTACCAGCTGCCGGCCATGCTCGACGAGACCGGCACCACCCTGGTCGTCTCCCCTCTCATCGCCCTGATGCAGGACCAGTTCGCCCACCTGCCGGAGAACGTGCGTCACCTGGCCACCTTCGTCAACAGCACCTTGGAGGGCGACGAGCTTCGAGCCCGGCTGAACCTGACGGTGGGTGGGCGCTTCCGTCTGATGTACGCCGCCCCGGAGCGCCTGCGCCAGCCTCCGTTCCTGCATGCCCTGCGCCGGGCGGGGGTGAATCGGTTGGTGGTGGACGAGGCTCACTGCGTCAGCGTCTGGGGGCATGACTTCCGGCCGGATTACCTGGCCATCGGCAAGGCCCGAGAGGTGCTGGGGCGGCCGCCGCTCCTGGGCCTCACCGCCACCGCCCCCGAGCGGGTGCGGCGCGACATAATGCGGCATCTGGGGGAGATGAAGCTGGTGGTGGGGGAGGTGACGCGGCCCAACCTGCGCCTGGAGGCCACGCAGGCGCGGGACCTGGATGAGAAGTTGGGCCACCTCCTGACCTTCTGCCGACAGGAGTCAGGCAGCGGCATCGTCTATGGCGGCACCCGCAGGCGGTGCGAGGA
>JBBQIE010000688.1:0-1863 GCA_038324625.1 Anaerolineae bacterium
CTGGGATCGAAGTAGGGGCACGGTTTCCGCGCGCTCCCCGCGAGGAAAGGCCGATCTCCGCGGCAAAGGGCGCGGAAACCGCGCCCCTACGCGATGGCTACGGATTGCCGTCAGCTCTTCTCCCATTTCGCCAACAGCATCCAGTGTGGGGGTGAGTCGTGTAGGGGCGTCGCGGAGCCGCCCTTTTTGCGGAGGAGCTGCGCCCTTTACACACGGGAGGAGGGCGCAGCTCCGGGCTGAATCCCACCGCGGCGCCCCAACCCTTGTCCGCTGCCGGCCCCTAGAGCCGCCGGCCCCAGGCGCTATCCGCTCACCAGGGGTAGGTTGGTGAGGAGCCCCACTCCCAGGCTGACGGGCAGCCGCACCTCGGGGTTCTCCACCCGCGGATCGCCGGTGGAGACGATGACCTCGGCGCTGTAGTCTCCGGCCTCGGCGGGGGGGTACACGGTGACGGAGAGAAGGTCCCCGGCCTGCCCGGCGGTGGTGTCCAGGTGTAGCCATCCGGCTGGGCTGCCCACGGCGGCCGTCCAGGGCAGGGCATCACCCCCGCTGGACGTCACCTGAGCCCGCAAGGTGCGGGGGGCTCGGTCCCCCACTTGAGCCAAGGCCCGCAGCCCCGAGGCGCTCAGCCCCAATTGGAGGGCGGCGGCGCTGCCGAACACCCTTGCCGCTTCACCGGCGAAGGCGTGGGAGCCGCCCGCGTCTACCCACAGGCACCGTCCCGGCAATTGGGGGTGGTCACCCTGGGTACCGCCGCCGTCGCGGTAGGCGTAGTGGCTCTGGTAGGCCCCCTCGTGGGTCTTCCCCTCGACCAGGAGCCGGAACAGCCAAGAGACGTAGTGGTAGTAGTTGTTGGCGAAGTAACCGCTGAGTCCCGCCTGCAGGAAGGGCAGGGAGTACATGGCTACCCGCCTCTGGGCCTCCTCCAAGGAGACCGGCGAGCTGTCAGTGCCGCTGGCGCCGGCGGTGAAGCAGGCGTGGTTCATGACCACGATCCCCCCGGGGGCGAGACGCAGCTCCTCCCGGACTCGGTCCGGATGCACGCACCCCCCACTGAAGCAGAATCCCCCTAGCTTGTTGGGGTCGCCGTCCCAGTGGTAGACCCCGTGGCCGGAGTAGATGAGGGCCTGGGCCTCGGTGGCCGCCGCCTTCACCTCCTCCCAGCGGTCCGCGGGCGGGTAGAGCTCCACCACCGTGCCCCCCAACTCCCGGAGGACGGCGGCGCCCTGGGAGGCCTCTTCCACTGCCGCCCGCGTGGCCGAGCCATCCACGCCGTCCACGCTCCCCACCACGTACACCGCCTTCCAGGCCCCGGCAGCGCGGAGGGCGGCCCCGGGGAGCGATGGCGCCGGGGCAATGGGTGGCAGCAGCACCCGGCCCCCGAGCCGAGGCCCGGAGGCGCCGCCAATCCTGGGGCGCAGAGCCAGAGCCAAGGGCAGGGCGAGCACCGCTCGGCGGGGAATACCTCGATCGCGGGCCTTGTCTGACGTTGCCATAGCCTCACATCGCGACGGTCGTTGTCACCCCAGGGCAGGACCGAAAGCGCCTGAATCCCTGGGAATAGCCAGTATTGGTTTATCGGCGGAATCGTCTTTTGCTTTAGCGATGGGGGTTTGGATCGCGAAGAACGTCTGAGTCGCGCACCACGCGGAAGGAGGCGAAAACGTCCGTGGTGCGAGTGAGGGTAGAATGAGGTTGGGGTGGCCCTGAGGCAAGCGCCGGCAGGCGAAACGGGAGAGAGGGCGGGCCTATGAAGGTTGACGAAATAACCAGGCCGACGCACGGCGCGAAGGCGCCCATCAGCCCCGACCTTGGTCGAAGGGGCCACACGCGCACGTTGTCCGGACTATTTCGGCAATCTCC
>JBBQIE010000689.1:0-1863 GCA_038324625.1 Anaerolineae bacterium
GGGAACTACCTGCGGGACTTCGGCCCCTACTTCACCGACCGCTACCGAACCCCCTGGGGCGACGCCTTGAACTACGACGGCCCGGGCAGCGACCACGTCCGGCGCTTCTTCATCGAGAACGCCCTTCAGTGGGTCGTCGAATTCCACCTGGATGCCCTGCGGCTGGATGCTGTCCACGCCATTTACGACCACTCGGCCGGCCACTTCCTCCAGGAGTTGGCGGAATCCGTGCACGATGCCGGAAGGCTGCTGAATCGCCGGGTCCACCTGATCGCCGAGAGCGATCTGAACGACCCCCGCCTCATCCGGCCCGTGGAGGTGGGAGGCTACGGCCTGGACGGCCAGTGGGCGGACGACTTCCACCACGCCCTCCATACACTGCTCACCGGCGAGCGGGAAGGCTACTATCAGGACTTCGGCAGCCTGGGCCAGATGGCCGAGGCTTTCAGGCGGGGCTACGTGTACTCCGGCCAGTACTCCCCCCACCGGGGCAGGCGCCATGGTGCCCCCACCTGCGGCTGCCCGCCCAGTCAGTTCGTGGTTTTCTCCCAGAATCACGACCAGGTGGGAAATCGGATGGCTGGGGAGCGGCTGCGCCATCTGGTCAGCTTCCCGGGGACGAAGCTGGCCGCGGCTGCCCTCCTCCTGTCTCCCTTTCTGCCCCTGCTGTTCATGGGCCAGGAGTATGGGGAAGAGGCACCATTCAACTACTTCATCAGCCACATGGACGAGGATCTGGTCCAGGCAGTACGGGACGGGCGCCGGGCCGAGTTCGCCCCCTTCGCCTGGGAGGGAGAGCCCCCCGATCCCCAGTCGGAAGGGAGCTATCAGGACTCGAAGCTGGACCTGGAACCGCGGCACCAGGGACTTCACGGCGCGCTGTTCCGGCTTTACAGGGAGCTGATACGGCTGCGCAAGGAGCTGCCTGCCCTGGGGATGGGGAGGTTCGGCGACCTGGATGTGACAGCCTTCGAGGGGGAAGGGGTGATTTGCCTGCACCGCGGCTACGGCTCCGAGGAGGCCATGGCCCTGTTCAACTTCAGCCGGGAGGCAGCGCGGGTGATGGTTCCCCTACCAGCGGGCATCTGGAGGAGGGTGCTGGACTCCGAGGAAGGGGTATGGGAAGGGAGCGGCCAGACCCTGCCCGAAGCGCTGGATGCCACAGCGGGAGGGGCCATGATAGTGATGAGGCCCCTGTCCTTCGCCCTCTATGTCCACGGGCCCGGCGAGGCTGGTTAGAGCTGCTCCGCCGGGTCCCAGTGCACCAACACCGACCGGACTCCACTGGGCCACACGTACCGGCCGTCCCTCAGGGGCAACTCCCTTTCCAGCAGCCCCATCAGGTATCGGTCGTGTTCCCTGGTGTGGCTGACCCTCAGCCGTCTCTTGGTGTCCACCAGGGCCGCCTCCAGGCTTTCGTGGCTCCAGGGCTCCCAGGGCACCGGTTCCGCCAGGACGTTGGGGCAGTACCCCATATCGAGCAGCACGTTGTACGCGACGGCGAAGTTGGGGCCGTCATGGGGATGGCCCCATATCGTGTTGCTCGCCTCCGCAATGATGCCGTTCCTGGAGGGGGACTTGAGGATCATGTAGCAGCGCCGGCGGGTCGCCGCCGCCATGGAGCGAACAAAGGCGGGCAGATCCTCCACGGAGTAGACGGCGTGGGCGGCGAGAGATACGTCATGGGCAGCCACGTCCACCCCGGGCCATGCCGCCTGGATGATATCCAGGTTGGTGATCCCCGCACCGGCCGCGTTATCTCGCAACCTGGCCAGCATGGACGGCGAGGGGTCCAGGGCGGTGATGTGGCGAACCCGCCCCGCCAGCGCCATCACCCACCTGCCCGTTCCCGCCCCTATGTCC
>JBBQIE010000690.1:0-1858 GCA_038324625.1 Anaerolineae bacterium
CCGTGGGCCTGCACGATGTGTTTGGCGATGGCCAGGCCCAGGCCGGTGCCGCCACTGGCGCGGGCTCGGTCGGCCTTGTAGAAGCGCTCAAAGATACGGGAGACGTCTCTCTCGGGAATGCCGATGCCGGTGTCGGACACCGAGATGACTACTTCGTCGCCGGAGCGGGCGGCGGCAATGCGGATCTGCCCGCCGCCGGGGGTGAACTTGATGGCATTGTGAACGATGTTGGTGATGACCTGCTTCACCCGCTCCTGGTCGGCGAGGGCCACCAGGGGTTCGGGTGGAAGGCTCACGGACAGTTCGATCCCGGCCCTCTCCGTCTGAGGCAGGAGTCGGTCCAGGGGGGTCTCGATCAGCTCGGATACCGGGACCGGGGCCAGGCGGATGGGCACTTGCCCGGACTCGATGCGCGACAGTTCCAGCAGTTCCTGGACCATCTGGGTCAGGGCGTCTACTTCAACTTCCATACGCTGGAGGAAGTTCCGGGCCACGCTGGTGTCCTCGAGGGCGCCGTCCTGGAGGGTGTCAACCAGGGCCTTCAGCGAGGCGAGAGGGGTGCGGAGCTCGTGGGAGATGTTGCTGATGAAGTCCCGCCGGACCGTCTCCAACCGCCGGACCTGGGTGAGGTCCTGGAGCACCAGGAGTTCGCCCCGCACCGGCTCCCCGGAGATGGGGGTAGCGACGGCTCGCAGGAAAGCTCCCCGGCCCGGCATCTCGATCATGGTCTCGTGTTCCCGGCCACTGTCATGGCAGAGCCTCCACACCTCCAGGACCTCCGAGTTAGTGACCAAGTCGGAGAAGGGACGGCCCCTGGCCTGATCCGCACCGGGCAGAGAGAGGAGGCGGGCGGCGGCGTCGTTGAGGAGCAGGATCGAGCCGTCGGGGCCGGTTATCATCACGCCGTCGGTGAGGTGGGCCAACACCACCGAGACCCGATTTCGCTCCTCGGCCAGGGTCTCCACTCGGTCGCTCAACTGGGCGGTCACGGTGCTGAAGGCGTGGGCCAGGCTCTGCACCTCGTCGTAGTCGGAGGAAGCGAGGTGCCCCTCCCCGCTGAGCGCCGGATAGGACTGAACGCGATCGGTGAGCCGGCGCAGGGGCCGAGTGATGCGGTCGGCGATGAGGAAGGAAAGGGCAGCCACCACCAGTGCCGCCGCCAGTGCCGCCCCGGTGAGGGTCCGTTGCATCCGGGCCACGGCCGCCGCCACTTCGCTGAGCGGTTGGGCCACCCGGACGACGGCGGCCTGCCCGCCTTCCGCGGTGAGGGGAAGGGCGACGTAGAGCATCTCGGCGCCGACGGTGGCGCTGAACCGCAGGGCGGACCCGTAGCCGCTCTGAATGGCCTGTTGGACCTCAGGGCGGCCCAGGTGGTTGTCCATGCTCGCCGGGTCGGAGTGAGAGTCGGCCAGCACCCGCCCGTCGGAGGCGATGATGGTGACCCGAGCCCGGAGGCCCTCCGCCCAGGGACCTACCGTCCGCTGCAGGGCTTCCGGTGAGGAGGCGACCGTAGGCGAGTCCAGGAGGGTGCGGAGGAGGGAGGCATCAGCGGTGAGGGCGGCGCGATACTGTTCGATGCCGGACTGGCGGAGTTGGCGGGAGAGGTAGAGGCTGAGGGCGGCCATGCAGGCGAGCACCACGGCGATGTAGGGGAGGGCGATGCGCCAGCGCATCCCGAGGCGTCTGGTCATGGCCTCAGGCCTCCAGCCGATAGCCGGCCCCGCGCAGGGTGATGATTCGTTGAGGGTGCCCGGGGTCCTCCTCGATCTTCTCCCGCAGGCCGCGGATGTGGACGTCCACGGTGCGGGTACCCCCGGCGAAGTCCCAGCCCCAGACCCGCTCCAGGATGAGGTCTCGG
>JBBQIE010000691.1:0-1856 GCA_038324625.1 Anaerolineae bacterium
GGCGGCGGCGGAGGAAGAGTCCCTGGCGTAGGGCCCTCCGAGTAGAACCTAGCGGCGCATGAGGGGGGACTGATCTTCCCCCTCCGAGACCCCGGCAGGATGCCTGTTTGACCTAGGGCGACCCGCCGGGGTCTCTCTGTGCCCAGGGCTGGTCCGATCTGGCCGACCGACTTTGAGGTTCTTCTCAGGTTGGGTGGCGGCCTGCATACCACGGGATGGAATACTGACCTAGTCAATGATGTTTATAGCGATGGGTGTATATGAGCCGAGAACTCAAGGGAGCAGTTGACCATCCCGGAAAGTGCTGTTACCTTCTGACGAAGATGGGACCGGCACCCGCTGGCCGTGAGATACGCTCGCTGGTGCCGGTACCGAATCGCAAGGAGAAGCACCCATGTCGGATCAGGCAAGCATGAAGACCAACCGCAGGAAGTTCATGAAGGCAGGGGCCCTAGCCGGGGCCGGACTGCTGGCGACCGCTGCCGGCACGCAGGCGCAGGCGACGCAAGCGGAGGAAATGCAGTTTGACCAAGAGACGGACGTCCTAGTGATCGGCCTCGGCCTCGCCGGCCTAGTAGCGGCCGGGCGGGCGGCGGAGTTGGGGGCCAAGGTCATAGCCATAGACAAGATGCCCAAGGGCTACTGGGCTCCGGGCGGCAGCTTCGTCCTCTCAGCCCAGTTGGTCATGCAGCCGCCCAAGCCTTACCCCCAACTGGTAGAGGCCGTGGGCAACGACACCATCATCCGGGCCATGAAGTGGCTGGTGGCAGCCGGCGTGGAGCTAGGAGGGTCGTTCGAGCTGGCGGGGGTCAAGCAGGAGGGCAAGGAACTGGAAGGCATCCCGGGCGGCAGCGTCTTCCCTCTCAAGCCTTTCGCGGAGACCTCCTTCCTCTGGTACTACCTCAAGCCCGGGGCCAAGTACGACTCCACACAGTATGGGGGCACCATCGCCTCGCTAACTCTGGAGCAGTTCATCCTCGACCATGACGGCACCACGGTCTACGAGACAGCGGCCAAGAGGCTGCTCACCGACGAGGCCGGCGCGATAGTGGGAGCGGCGGTCGAGGGCCCGGATGGTCCCTACACCATCGGAGCCAAGGCGACCATCCTCTGCACCGGGGGGTTCGCCCTCAATGAGGAGATGGTGGCCAAGTACGTCTCCAGCCCCGCTCGCAAGCTGGTGAACGCCACCCAGGCCACGCCTGGTTCTACGGGAGACGGCCTCAAGATGGCTCTGGAAGTGGGGGCGGCTACCAGCGGCTTCGGGTACATCTATGGTTGGCCGGCGCCGATGATCGCCGAGCGCGAGCCCTGGCACGACCTCAGCGGTTACCTGGCCATGGACACCCTCAAGCGGGGGATCATAGTGCTGGACAACGGCGAGCGCTTCGCCGATGAGACTCTGGGCCGCAACGTCTACGGCAACCTGCTGGTCAAGGAGCATATGACCAACACCGGCTTCTATATCCTCGATGCCACGGTCTACGAGGAGACGAAGAAGGTGGTGGACAGGCTGATCGAGTTCGGCGAGGAGTTCGAGGCCGACCTCGTCTACCAGGCCGACACCATCGAGGAGCTGGCGGATATGGCCGGCATCGGCGGCTACCTCGCCACCACCGTGGAGGAATTCAACCAGACGGTGGAGGACGAGGCTACCACCAAGATGCGGGTGCCGCGGACGGAGCCCTACAGCAAGTTGGAGACGGCGCCTTTCTACGCAATCCCCTTCGTGATGGGCTCCAACAAGAGCTTCGGTGGCCCCAATGTGGATACCAGTGCCCGCGTTCTCAACCACATGGATGAGCCCATTCCCGGTCTGTATGCCGCCGGAGAGGTGGTCTACAACGCCAAGGTCA
>JBBQIE010000692.1:0-1851 GCA_038324625.1 Anaerolineae bacterium
AGCTCCGGATGGCGGCGATGGTCCTGAGGGCCACACCCACGTGGGTATCGTGCTTGTCCGCCAGGTTGTGGGTGTACACCGCTTCCGGCCGGGCGACTCGCAGAATCTGGATCAGGTCCTCCACCGCCTTAGGGTTGCCACCGTCCTTGACCACCTTGCTGGGATAGTCCAGCAGCACCAAAGCGCCGTATTCGCCGATGACGGCGGCCTTCTTCTGCTCCTTGATGCGGACCTGGTGCATGTCCTCATCGGAGTAGCTCTTGTATAGGTCGTCCCGAGGGGACCCGCGCCCATCGGCGACCACCACCCCGCTGAACCACTTGTCGTCCTGCTGATAGCATTTCAGGATCGGCTCCGCCGCCATGATCTCCAGGTCGTCCTGGTGGGCCGACACCGCCAGGTAGGTGGTGCGCGCCAGGGCCTCCTCGGCAGGCAAGCCGTCGGGCACGAAGGTATCGGCAGTATCTGAGTTGAAGTTCATCTTTCCCTCTCTCTGTCCCTAACCGTCCCTACTGCTTGATCTCGGGCAGACTGGCGGCAGCAATGGACTGTCCCACCCTCCGGCTCTTCTCATCGGGCAATTGCACGTTGATGGCCTTGGCTAGGTCGGGGAACTCCCCGCGCAGCACCTCATTGGCGCCGTTCAAGATCAGGTCACCGCCCTTGCCGGAGGTACAGCGCCCCAGGATAAGCACGTGCTTGATGTCATAGAAGTCGGCATAGTGGGGGATGGCGTAGCCAAGGTAGTAGCCCATGCTCTGCCAGATCTTGACGGCTCCCTCGTGGCCCTCCTCCAGCTTGGCCTGAGCCACCTTGAGCTTATCGGCGTCGGTCATGTCCCCGGAGAGGTCAATGCCGGCCTTGGGAGCCAAGCGGAACACGCACTGCTGCGAGAAGTAGAGAGCACCCACCCCCTTGTCCCCCGACCACTCATCCACCGGCCCGTCCGGCTGGTAGTCCAAGGGGGCGAAGGCCAGCTCACTGAGCCAGGGGTTGATGGAGCCTTCCAGGTTCACATATCCCCCTGCCTCGCTGGAGCCCATGGCGATCCCCAGGATGCCGGTATCCTCCAGGGACATGGCCCCGGCGAGAGCCGTCACGTCGCCGTCGTTGATAACCTCCAGGGGCACCCCCATCTCCTCGCCGATGCGAAGGAACATGCCCCGGATCTTGTGGAACTGGTCCGCCGGGATGCCGCGGAACAGCGACGCCACCATGGGGCGATTGTTGACGTAGATGCCGGCGGAGCTGCCGCCGATAGCGTCCACTCTCGGCATCTTAGCGGCCGCCGTCTTCAGCCCGGCCACGATCTCCCGGTAATGGTACTCGGGGTCGGTCTGCTGACGCGGCTGCCAGACCACCTCCTCGCTGAAGATGGCCTCTCCATTCACCACTGCCGAGACCTTGCGGTCCGAGGCGCCCAGATCGAAACCGATACGATTCCCGTCCAGGTGTCGCCCCAACGACCGCGCCGATTCGTGGGCTGCGGGGACGTCCTCGGGATCGCAGGCGACCACGGTGAAGGTCTGCTCGTAGACCTGTTCACCCATGAAGTGATAGTCGAACCGCCGCTCGCCCTCGGGGGAGTATGCCTTCTTGATGTACTCCCCGATGCTCCGCGGCCCGCCGACATAGACCTTCCAGCCCCCACGCTGCCATAGGAGGAACTTCACCAGCCTCTCGACGTACATGAAGTTGGCCTCGGCGCGGGGGTGACCCTCGGAGAAGACCTGAGTCTCGAAGCGGGAGGTCTCGCCCTCGTTCCGCTCGAGGCCGAGCACCAAGGGCGTTCCCGCCCCGGATTCCGCCACTTCCTTCTCATAGGCCCGGTTGGCCAGAACCGCCGGGCGG
>JBBQIE010000693.1:0-1849 GCA_038324625.1 Anaerolineae bacterium
GGGCCATCAGTGCCGTCGGCAGCGGCGTGAGTTTCATTGTCCTGCTCATCCTGATAGCCACTAAGTTCGTGGACGGGGCCTGGATCATCGTGCTGGCGGTACCGGCCCTGGTGATGCTATTCCGCGTCATCCGCCGACACTACGTGACTGTGGCCGGAAAGCTGAGCCTGGACTACCTGGAGCCCCATGACCTGATTGACGTGGCCAATGTGGTGGTGGTGCCCATCGCCGACATCCACCGGGGCACCCTTCGAGCCCTGAAGTACGCCCACCGCCTCTCCGACGACGTCCGGGTGGTCAATATCAGCCAAGATGCAGCCTCCAAGGAGCGCATCCAGAGGAGGTGGGGCCGGTTCCCGGAGTTGACCGATAGAGCGAAGCTGGTATTCATAGACTACCAGTATCGCGACATCCTGGAGCCGCTCATCGAGTACATCGAGCACATCAACAACGTGGAGTTCCCCGACCGGCTCACCACGGTGGTGGTCCCGGAGTTCATCCCTCGGTCCTTCGGGGAGCAGCTGCTGCACAACCAGACCGCCAACCTGCTCCGCGGGCGGCTGCGCTCTTACCCGGACATAGTACTCATCCACGTTCCGCACCACCTGTAAGGCGGGGCAGGCAATAACGCCGCTAGTTCTCCACCCAGATGGGGCTGGACCAGGCCATCTGGGTGTTGTTTTGCAGCACCCGGAGATAGTAGTAGTCCCGCTCGCGCTCCGGCTCGTCCTCGTCTCTCAGCCGCCAATCGCGTCTCAGGTCCACCAACTCGATCCCCCGGTGAACCAGGAGCGTCTCCGCCGAGAACGACGAGCCCATCCGCTCCACGTGGTTGCCCTGTAACGCCTCGCCGATGCTCATCTGCACTCGCCGAGCGGAGGGCTTCTCCGTCTCCAACGTCAGGATTGCGTCCTTCCCACCCCGAATGGTGAGCACCACCGAGTTGGTGGCTACCCCCCGGAAGGCCTGCCGCCGGGAGGTGTAGGATTCCCAGGCGCAAACCCGATCCGACAGCTCCGTGATCCGATTGCGTCTGCCCTCCTCGAAGGGGCCGGACTGGAAGTGGGGGACGGCGGACCGGATCTCGCCCCCGCTGACGGTCATCCGCATGGCCCAATCCACCACGTCGGCGCTGCCCATGCCCCCCCAGCCCCACTCCACCCGGAGCTTGAGGGTAACTGGCCTTTCCACCGGGGGAAAGGGAATGGCTTCCGAGCCCAGCAGCCGGCGCCACACTCGCCCATTCTTGATGATCTCCACCGACGCCAACTCGTCCTCGCCCTCCACCCGCACCGTCATCTCCCTCCGCGCCTGGGACGGCAGAACGGTGCCCATCGTGGCGCCGTTGAGGGAGAACCAGAGGCCGATGCGATCCCCGGTTACGGCATAGGTGCTCCGTGCGCGCAAGGCCGCGAAAACGGCCTCCCGCGTCAGCTCCGGCGCCAGGATGGCGGTCAACCCCTCGCCGTAGGCGCCCGGGTAGCCCAGGTGATCGTCGGTGGAGGCGGTGAAGCCGAAGACTCGCCCCTGGTCCAGGGCATGCCGAACCGTCTGGGTGGTGGACGCTGGCCCCATAGAGTGGCCCACCATCGGCCACGGCCCCCACTCCGTCTCCGAGGATCCATGCTCGGAGAACACCTCCACCACCGGGGAAGCCCCCGGGTCGAAGCGGGACCAGTCAGTCCCCCGGGACCCGGAGGCGTAGGCCACGTGATGGGGGATCATGATGGCCCCCTGCCCTTTCACGTAGGCCTGGAGTTCGCAGATATCGTCGAAGTAGGCGATCTCCCGCGCCATGTCCGGGTAGAGAATGTGGTAGTCCCCCAGGTTGGAGGAGTGCCATTCATGT
>JBBQIE010000694.1:0-1845 GCA_038324625.1 Anaerolineae bacterium
CAGGGGGCGTCCCGTTCTTCGCTGAGGAAGCGCCGGAAGCGCTCGATGTCCTCCTCGCCGATGCCGGAGACGGCAGTCCTGGGGCCGAGCGCCTCCGCCAAGAGGGCGAGATCGGCGGTGAAGGCGGTCAGGGTATTGGCCCCGGTGCCGGCCCGCATCCGGCTCTCCACGAACAGCGCCGATGCCACCGCTAAGGGAGCATCTGGGGGGAGTTCGCCGCCTCCGGCTAGGGGCAAGTGGTCGTCAAGATCGGTTCTGAATGATGCTGTCATAGTGCCCTGTATGTTATCCTCGTAGATGGGAGTTGGTCAACACATGCATGAACTGGGGGTGACGGAGGAAGTGCTCCGCCTGGTGCTACAGGAGACGGAAAAGGCGGGTGCCTCCCGGGTTACCGCCGTTGGCTTGGCCATCGGGGAGTTTTCGTCGGTGGTGCGGGAGTCGGTGGCCTTCTACTGGGAGTTCCTCAGCCGGGGAACCTCGGCGGAAGGTGCCGACCTACGTTTCGAGACTCGAGAGCCTCTGGCCCTATGCGGCGGTTGTGGACAGGAGTACCGGCCTCTGGAGCGGGACCATCGCTGCCCAAACTGTGGGGAGGCCGTCGCCCAACTCCTGGCCGGAGAGGAGTTTCGGCTGGATTTCATCGAGGTGGAATAGGAGTCGGCTTTGCCCAAGGTTATAGAGGTTAGGCGGTCGGTGTTCGCCGGCAACGACGAGATCGCCCGGAGAAATCGCAGCCGCTTGGATGAGGCCGGAGTCAAGGCCCTGAACCTGATGGCATCGCCCGGGGCCGGAAAGACCACGCTGATTTTGGCGACGGCGCGGGCCCTGGCCGGGGAACTGAGGCTGGGGGTGATCGAGGGGGACATCGCCGGCGACCTGGACGCGGCGATGGTGGAACGAGCCGGGCTGCCGGTGGTGCAGATTAACACCGGGGGCGCTTGCCACCTGCGGGCCGGCATGGTGGAAACGGCTCTCGACGAGTTGGACCTGGCCGATATAGATGCCTTGTTCATCGAGAACGTGGGCAACTTGGTGTGTCCGGCGGGCGTGGACTTGGGAGAGCATCTGAGGGTGGTGGTATCGAGCACCGCCGAGGGAGACGACAAGCCGGTCAAGTATCCGGCCGTGTTTCAGACCGCGGACGCGGTGGTGGTGAGCAAGTGGGACATCGCCCCCCACGTGGGGTTTGATCTGGAGACCTACGAGTCGGCCCTGCGGCGGCTCAACTCGCGAGTACCGATGTTCCGCCTGTCTGCTCGCACCGGAGAGGGGCTAGAGCAGTGGATCGCGTGGCTGCGGGAGCATACTGACCGGGGTGAATGAAGGTCTCTCGGCCCGACGGCTGGACGTTCGGGGGATTGTGCAGGGCGTCGGCTTTCGTCCCTTCGTGTATCGCTTGGCAAACCAGCTCGGCCTCTCGGGCTGGGTGCGGAACCGTTCCGGGGAAGTCACCATTCACATCGAGGGCTCGGAATCGGTCTTAAGCGCTTTCGAGTTGGCTCTGGAGCGTGAGGCGCCTCCCCTGGCGCGGATTACGTCGGTGACCTCGCATTCGGTCCCGGCCCAGGGCTTGGTCGGCTTCACCATCGAGATAAGCGAGGCGGAGCCAGGCCGATTTCAGCCCATCAGCCCCGACGTGGCCACCTGTCCGGACTGCTTGAGCGAACTGCTCACCGCCGGCGACCGGCGCTACCGGTACCCCTTCATCAACTGCACCAACTGCGGACCTCGCTACACTATCATCGAAGGCATCCCCTACGACCGAGCCTCTACCACCATGAAGGGCTTTACCCTCTGCAGCTACTGCCGATCCCAGTATCAGGACCCCGAGGATCGTCGTTT
>JBBQIE010000695.1:0-1841 GCA_038324625.1 Anaerolineae bacterium
CATCGCGTTCCGTCGCCGTGCCTACCCGAGAAGTGGGTCGAGAAGCCGTGGATCTCCGGGGGCAGGTCACCACTCAGCCGATCGCCAATCGCCTGGCCCTGGGCCAGGTAGTCGTCCTCGTCAAGAAAGAGTTCCAGTTGCGGACCCCAGTCGTGATCCATGGACCGAGGGGTGTCGAAACCCAATACGTCGGAGCCGGCTCCCAGCCGCCCCGCCGAGTACGTCAAGGAAGGGAAGTACCTCGCCAGCAGAGGCTGCACCGCCTCACAATAAAAAATCTCCGAGAGCTGCATACCGGGCATAAAGTCGGGCATTGCGCCTCCGCCGTGATACTGAGGCCGTATCATCGCATCATCGCCGGCAGGTGGGCGGGTGACAACCACCGGCTCGGGCGTGCGCCTCACCCCGGCCTGCGCTATCCTTCCCTCTTAGTAAGCGTCAATCAGGAGCGAGGCAGTGAACCCACGAGAACGCATACTGGCGGCGCTGAGCCACCAGGTACCGGATCATACCCCCACCTACGGCTGGTTCCACCACGAGGTGCAGCAGCGCCTCAAGGAGCACTACCGGACTGACGACTGGGGTGTCGTCCTCAAGGAACTGGGCATCGAAGGCTGGGCCGGCCTCGGCCCCCGGATCGAGTTCCCCGAGTACGAGGCCAAGGCCGAGCGCCGTCCGGGGGAGCTGCCCGGCGAGCCGGTAGTCTGGCTGGACGACCGCACCTACGTCAACCCCTGGGGAGTGCGCTACCGGGTGGGTGAGGGCGGCTGGTACACCGAGTGGATCGGTGGTCCCCTGGAGGAGGCCCAATCGGTGGCCGACATCGAGGCCTATCCCTGGCCGTCCGTGGACCAGATCCGTGAGCCGGAGAACTACGCCCAGCGGGTGGCGGAGATGAAGGCTCAAGACCTCTTCGTCAGCGCCGGCATCGGCAACCCCTACCGGGAGGCCTGGGAACTCCGGGGCATGGACAACGTCCTGGCCGACTACCTCATCAACCGTGACATGCTCGAGGCCCTCTACGACCGGTTCTACGCCCTCTTCAGTGAGATGATGCAGAGGGCCGTCCGGGCCGGGGTGGACATGGTCAGCATCACCGGCGACATCGCCATGCAGGACCGCATCATCATGGGGCCCCAGTCCTGGCGGGCGGTGGATAAGCCCCGCATGGCCAAGCTCATCGCCGACTGCCGGTCCATCAACCCCGACGTCTACTTCTACATCCACAGCGACGGCAACGTCATGGACCTGATGGACGACCTGGTGGAGATAGGCTTCGACGTCATCAACCCCATCCAGCCCGAGTGCATGGACCCGGTGGAGGTGAAGCGCCGCTGGGGCGACCTCATCACCCTCCACGGCGGCATCAGCCTCCAGCAGACCCTCCCCTACGGCACGCCGGACCAGGTCCGCGCCGAGGTGGAGGACCTGATTCGCCAGTGCGGCTACAACGGGGGCCTGGTGGTCTTCCCCTCCAACGTCATCCAGCCGGATACCTCGGTGGAGAACATCATCGCCTGCTTCCACGCCGCCCGGGACTTCGACGTCGCCCAACTCGGCGGGCGGCCGGGGTAGGGAGAGAGATTGGCCACGGAGGCACGGAGACACAGAGATAGAACGAGGGGGGATGTAGTCATGACTTGCTTGCTCGTTTCTCTCCCTGCCTTCTCTCCACCTCAGTTCTCTGTGCCTCTGTGTCTCTGTGGCTATTCCCCCTGAGGAGGAGACTGTGCGCACATTCACGCTGGCGTTGGTGCAACACGCGAGCCCGGTGGGGCAGAAGGCCGCCAACCTGGAGACGACTATCGCCTGGACCCGGAAGGCCAAGGAGGCCGGCGCCT
>JBBQIE010000696.1:0-1831 GCA_038324625.1 Anaerolineae bacterium
CCTGGATGCCCTGATCCCCCGGGGTGACGGCGGGCTGGTTCACATAGAGCTAGACCGGATATCCCCCAACCCCCGCCAACCACGAACCCATATGGAAGAGGGCCCTCTGGCGGAGCTGGCCGAGTCCATCGCGAGGCACGGCCTGCTCCAGCCGCTGATAGTCACCCGGGCGGGATCAGGCTACACCCTGGTGGCGGGGGAACGCAGGTGGAGAGCGTCGCGGCTGGCTGGCCTGGCCACAGTGCCGGCTCTTGTGAAGGAAGCGTCCCCCAGGCAGCTGCTGGAAATGGCCCTGGTGGAGAATGTGCAGCGCCAGGATCTGAACCCTCTGGAAGAGGCGGCAGCTTACAGGCAGCTTATAGACGAGCATGGGCTGACCCAGGAAGATGTGGCTGTCCGGGTGGCTAAGAGCCGCAGCGCGGTGGCCAACCGGCTACGGCTACTCCAGCTCTCCGACGAGGCGAAGGAAGCCCTGGCCCAGGGGCGCATCACCGAGGGCCATGCCCGGGCCATCCTCTCACTGTCGAACCCCGAGCAGCAGAAGGCGATGCTTGTCGCCCTACTGGACGGTGGCATCACGGTGCGGCAGGCCGAGGAGGCCGCCCGTCGGGAATCGACCCGCAGGGTGGCCACTACCTCTCCGGAGCTGGCAGAGCTGGAGGACCGGCTGCGGGAAGCCCTCCGTACCAAGGTGGAGCTTCACCGGGGGCGCAGGGGCGGCAGACTGGTGATTCACTTCTATTCCGACGAGGAGCTGGAGACCATCTACAATCTGCTGGGTGCTGGCGACCAGGACGGGTAGTCCGCGTCACCTTCGGCCTCCCTCAGTAACTCCGCGGCCGCGGGCTGCAGAACCCGCGGCTCCATCGGTGAAACCTTCGCCCCACCCTACCTGTCTAAGTAGCCGAGAAGAGAAACCGAGCGGAGGCGCTTGTGGAGGTGGAGAGATGGTAAAGAGGCTGTATAGGAGCAGCACCGAGCGGATGCTGGGCGGCGTCTGCGGCGGGCTGGGCGAGTATTTCAACGTAGACCCCACCCTGGTGAGGCTGGCCTTCGTGGTGGTGGCGTTCACCACAGGCATTGGCTTCCTGGCATACCCCGTGATGTGGATCGTGGTACCCGCCCGCCCGGCCGGGGATGGCTACCGCCGGGTGGAGGGCCCAAAGGAGCCAAGCGATGACTAACAGGCTGGCTAAGAGCCCCACGGATCGGATGATCGCCGGGGTCTGCGGCGGGCTGGGGGAGTACTTCGACATCGACCCGGTGCTGGTGAGGCTGATCTTCGTGCTGCTGGCGTTCACCGGCGTGGGAGTGCTGGCCTACATCACCCTTTGGATCGTGATGCCGGAGCGCTCCAGCTTGAGCATGCCGCCCAGGGAGGTCATCCGGGACAACCTGGGGCGGGTCCGTAGCGACATAGACTCAGTTCGAGGCACCCCGGGGGAGACGGCTGAAGGGATCGCCAACCCGGAAGCCGGTACCGACCTGGCGCGGGCGGGAGAGAGGCTGGAGGCCGATCCCGTGCGGCCGGCACCCAGGGACCGGCGGGTCCTGGCGGGGTGGTTGCTGGTGGCGGTGGGCGCCATCATGCTGCTGGACCGCCTCTCCTTCACCCCCTGGCTGAACTTCGGCCGGCTGTGGCCCGTCCTGCTGATCCTGCTGGGTGGCTACATGGTCTACAACCAGATGAACAGGACCAGATTGTAGGTCTCCAGTGCCGATGGGTAAAGGGCCGGAGCGTTTGTCTCCGGCCCTCTTCACGTCCTCGAGCGAAGATCAGAAGGCTACTCCGGCGCCTTGGACAGCAGCAGCGGCTGATGGATCCGGGATA
>JBBQIE010000697.1:0-1813 GCA_038324625.1 Anaerolineae bacterium
TTCCACCTGGTCCTTGTAGCGCTCGCTCACCAGGACGGCGGTGATGGGGAAGCCGTTGCCCAGGCCCTTCCCCAGGGTCATGACGTCCGGGACGGTGTCCCAGTGCTCCATGCAGAACATCTTCCCGGTGCGGCCCATGCCGGTAAGCACCTCGTCGGCGAAGAGGAGCATCCCTAGTTCATCGCAGAGGGCCCGCAGGGCGGGCATGAAGCCGTCCGGAGGGACGACGCTTCCCCCCCAACCCTGGATGGGCTCCAGGACGACGCCCGCCATCCGACCGGAGCTTTCCTCGGTGATAAGGGTACGGAGGTAGTCCACGCAGCGGAGGCCGCAGGTGCCGGGCTCCCGGTCGAAGAGGCAGCGGTAGCAGTGGGGCCGGGGGGCGAGGAAGAAGCCGGGGGCCCGGAGGCTCTGGCTGGGGTCCAGCCGCCCGAGGCTGACGGCCCCCATGGTCTTGCCGTGGAAGTCGCGGTGGAAAGAGAGGAACTCCAGGCCCCCGGTGGCGGCGCGCATGAGGCGCAGGCCCGCCTCCACCGCCGCCGTGCCCGAGTCGTAGAGCTGAATGCCCCCGAGCTTAGCCTCGCCCTCGCCCATGCTGATGTCGGCGAGTTTCTCCAAAAGGGCCGTCTTGATGGGGGTGGTGAAGTCGTGGCAGTTCATCAGGGTGTGGGCGTAGCGGGCCACCGCCTCGCTCACTTTGGGATGGCAATGGCCGAGGCTGGTGACGTAGATGCCGGAGGAGAAGTCGAGGTAGGTGTTGCCGTCCACATCGGTGAGGGTCACCCCGGAGCCCTTCTCGAAGGCCACCGGGAAGAGCCGCACCTGGGAGCTGTATCCCTTCATGATCCGGCTCGCCCGCCCGTGCAGCTCCCGCGAGCGCGGGCCGGGCGGCGGAGTCACGATATGGGGGACACTGCGGGAGTCCACCTCAGCCCAACTTCTGGTCTCCGACACCGGCTCCTCCAGCGGCAACCGTCCCGGGTCCGGCCCCGAGATGGCGATGCGCACAAGTGGGATGCGCCCTCTGTGCGAATCAGTAAACACTCGCACAGGATCGCACGGAGAATATAGCCCATCCTTTGCCGGGAGTCAATAGGCAATTTGCTATCGAGTGTGTCTCAGCTTCGGGGCCGGACTGGAACTCGGCAACCCTGGCCGCCCCAGGGCCATGTTGGCGTCAACCTGTGCCAATCGCCGTCACTCTGAACGAAGTGAAGAGTCTCGGCCTGCCACGACGAGATGCTTCACTGCGCTGAGGAACGCTCCATTCAGCATGACGGGTATGGGTCCAACCCCCCCTCGCGTCCGCCCACCGGGTGTGTTATGTTGGCGCTATCGCCCGCCCAAGGAGCGGAAGCCGACGTGCTCAAGCAGGAACGAGAGACGGAGATCGTGAGGCTGCTCTCCCAGTCGCGGAGCGGGGTGCTGCGGGTCTCGGAGCTGAGCCAGGTCCTGGGCGTCTCTCAGATGACGGTGCGGCGGGACCTGGAGGAGTTGGAGGTACAGGGCCTAATCCAGCGCCTCCACGGCGGGGCGATGCACCTGAGCGACGCCCTCCTCTTCGAGAGGTCCTTCGCCGAGCGGGGCCGGGAATCGCAGCCGGAGAAGGTGGCCGTGGGCCGAGCCGCCGCCCGACTGGTCCGAGATGGGCAGGTCATCATCCTCGACGCCGGCACCACCACCCTAGAGGTGGCCAAGCACCTCACTGCCCGCGAGGTGACTGCCGTCACCAACGCCCTGCCGGTGGCGACCGCCCTGGCGGCTCGCCCGGAAGTGTCGCCCATCCTCCTGGGGGGCCAGGTGAAGGGGCCGG
>JBBQIE010000698.1:0-1807 GCA_038324625.1 Anaerolineae bacterium
TGGCGGCAGGGGCTTGGGTCGCGGCCGGCATCGGCTGCCGTGCCCCCATACCATCAGTCGAGGATGGATACTCCTCCAGAGATGGAGGCGCCACTCCCTCCGTCACTTGCCGCGATTGCAGGGGCGAGGCGCCGCAAGAGGCCAGTAGTAGCAGTGCCGTAAGCAGAGCCAACATCAGGGCACCGAGTCGCCGAGCGCGCATGTGAGCCTCCCAAGCAGAATCGAGGACCGATTGTCTCATCATACAGACGGGTACCGATGACATCCAGTTCCCTGATCGGCGGCAGCGCCGAGATGGTGGGCAAAGCCTGAGCCGGGGCGAAGAGCTCTTGTTGGCTCCAACTTCGTAGGATATCCTTACCTAAAGCAAGAGGGACGGGCGGCTAAAGGCGCCCGCTGAGGGCCTTCGGCCAGGGGATGGAGTCACGCGGCTTCCTTGGCCGAAGGCCTTCAGTGGGCTTCAGACCGCCGCCTGACATCACACGAACCAGGACAGTATCTTACCTAAAGATCAAGTAATGATGCGCTCAGGAGAAGCCAATGGCAGCTAAGGAGTACCTATGCTCCCTGACCAGCAAAGGGCAGGTAACCGTCCCTAAAAAGATTCGCGACCAACTAGGAATGGGGCCAGGGACCGTGGTGCGGTTCCGCATAGACGCCGCTTCCGGTACCGTCACCATCGGCCGTGCCGCGCCCTCTCTCGAACAGGGCTACGGCTCTGTGTCCCCTCTGTCTCGGCCTGAGGACTTCCAGGCCCGGCGCGACGAGGCCATCGAGGCAAGGGTAACAGACAAGTTCGGCAGAGGGCTCTAGTGATCGGCCTCGACACCAACGTCATCCCTAAGATCGGCGATGACCCGAGCCAGAAAGACCTCCCAGAACCGCTCCCCTTTCTCACGGCTTCCCAGAGATGGCTCTCCCAGGGCCCCCATGGGCGATACCTGCCGGACATCTTGGGGGAAGCCGGTCTCGGTAACAGGGCCCTTTCGGACGTGCCGGCGGGGATGGGGAAAGTCGGTGGGCGACGGGCCGACCAGGTCGGGCCGCAGGGAGGCCACCAGCGACGCCTCGCCTTCACCCGCGTGCAATTCCTCGGTCGAGATGCCGGCCGCCGCGGCCGCCTCCTCCCAGGCTTGGCGCGGCTCCATGACCACCAGAGTTAGCCCCGGGTAGCGATAGCCCAGGCCGTCAATGAACTCCGACCAGACCACGTAGTTGCCGTAGTGCATGGAGACGATGATCACGGTGGTGAAGCCGGTGCGGGCCAGGGAGTCCACCAAGTCCGAGATGACCGCCGCCAGGGTCTGGTGCTGGAGAGTCAGCGTCCCCGGGAAGGAGAGGTGCGTCTCGGAGGTGCCGACCGGGATGGTCGGCACCAAGTATCCGTCGAACTTCTCGGCGATGGCCTCAGCCACGTGGGTGGTGATGAGGGTGTCGGCGCCCAGGGGCAGGTTGGTGCCGTGCTGCTCCGTGGCCCCAATGGGCAGGACCGCTATCTTAGTGCCCGCGTCCGCCAGGTCCTTCCAGGTGTTCTCCCAGTTCAGCACTCTCGTCTCCTGGCTCCCTCGTCGGGAATGCGTTTCTCCCTCAGACCCGGTATGCCACTTTGCCGCCGGCCACCGTCACTCTCTGTTCTCGACGACAAGTTCAGCGATGGTCCCCTCGCCATGCACTCTCACTTCCGGTTCGTACGGGCCAAGATCACGACCGCTCCAAGACACGAGCCCAGCCTCGGCAAGGACGCGGAAGCGTTCCCTGGTTGTCTCCGGGGGCTGCTCAGCCGACCTCATCTGTCTATGCTCCTCCG
>JBBQIE010000699.1:0-1807 GCA_038324625.1 Anaerolineae bacterium
TAGATCCCAGCAGCTACGCCAGTCGGTGCGGGCTCTGGAGCGCGGCGTAGCCCGATTGGAAGGAGCCAGGCTGTCCCTGGATGAGGCCGACGCGGCGCTGGAGGGCAGGCCCGGCTGGCAGGGGAAGCTGGAGCAGACCTCCGAGGTCGCTCTGAAGGCAGTTGCCATCCAGGCCCAGGAGGAAGAGCGCTACCGGCTTGCCCGAGAGATCCACGATGGGCCGGCCCAGATTCTGGCGAACATGGCGCTGCAGCTGGAGTACATATCCAAGCTTGCCCTGAAGGAGCCGTCTCGCGCCCGGGATGAGATGGTGACCATCCAGAGGGACCTGCGCCTGGCCGTGGGAGAGGTCCGTCGCTTCATGTACGATCTGCGCCCCCCAGCGCTGGCTCAGCAGGGGGTGGGGCCCGCCGTGGAGAGCCACTGCCAGCGGCTGGCCGACAGATTTGGTTTGGAGATCGCCGTCCGGTGGGATGCCAACCGGACGCTTCCCTCCTCCTGGGACTCAGCCCTCTTCCGAATCGTCCAGGAGGCGCTGCAGAACGTGGTGAAGCACTCCCGGGCGACCAGGGTCGAGGTTCGGGCCGTGGAGCGGGATGACCTGCTGGTAGTCTCCGTGACGGATAACGGCCGGGGCTTCGACCCCCAGATGGTCGGCGACCTGGACCCCAGCCACTTCGGGATGGCGGGAATGCGGGCAAGGGCCCAGCAGATGGACGCCTCTCTGGAGGTAAACTCCGCCCCCAGTCAGGGCACTGCCGTCTTCCTGCGAGTACCGCTCAGGTAAGTGATGAGTCATGAGTGATGAGCGGGGACCGGGCCACGCGGCCGATCGGGCCGGGCGGAGGGGGCCGCCTCTCTCGGTGAGATGCCGGCCGCGTGACGTTCGGACCGGACCGCCCCCTCGGTGAGGTAGGGAAGGGGCTTGTCCCGACGCTACAATCCCCTCACCCCTCGTCGTCACACCGGGTTGGGCATGGGGGCGAAGACACCTTCGGCCCAGGCGGCGGCGGACAGCAGGGTCTCCTCCTGGAAGGGGAGGGCCACCAGCTGGGTACCGAAGGGCAGCCGATCCGGGGTGAGCCCGCTGGGCAGGGTGATGGACGGAAGCCCGAAGAGGGACCACACCGCCTGGAATGACGCATCACCGGTGGTGTCGGGGAGCGGAGCCACGTTGGAGACGGTGGGCATCAGCAGACAGTCCACCTCCCTCAGCATCTCCACCATCATGGGACGCAGCATCCCGCGCAGCCGCTGGGCCTGGATGTAGGCTGTCCCCGGTATTAGCTGCCCCACCTCCACCGTCCCCCGGATGTTTGGGGCGTATCCCTGAGGGTTGTTCTTCAACAGACGGACATGGGCGGAAGCCTGCTCCACCTCGGCGATGATGGACCGGACCGCCAGGATATCCGCCATCGCCATGGGCAGCCGTATCTCCCTCACCTCGGCACCCTCGGTCTCCATTTGGGCAGCAGCGTCCCGCATATGGGCCGCCACCTCGGGCTGGGCCCTCTCCAGGAAATCGGGCACCAACCCCAGCCTGGGCGCCCGGTCTTTCCTTCTCGCCGCGCCCAGGTAGTCCCCCACGGGATATTGGCTGGTGGCCCGGTCCATGGGATCCGGGCCGGCCACCACCTGGAGCAGCAGGGCGGCGTCCTCCACGGATCGAGTTATGGGACCCATGTGATCCAGGCTCCAGCTGGCCGGGGTGACCCCGTAGCGGCTCACCCGTCCGTAGGTGGGCTTCAGCCCCACCACGCCGCAGTAGGAGGCCGGCCGGAGGATGGAGCCTCCTGTCTGGCTGCCC
>JBBQIE010000700.1:0-1794 GCA_038324625.1 Anaerolineae bacterium
GCCCGATCCGAGAGCCCGGGACAAGGCGGGGACATCGTTCAGGACCCCGGTGCTGGTCTCGCAGTGGGTGAGCAGCACCACGTCGTAGGGCTCTCTTGCCACCTGTTGGGCCAGGGCTGAAGGATCGGCAGGGGAGCCCACCGGAGAGCGGAGATAGTCAACCGTCGCTCCGAAGCGCTCGGCGATCTCGGCGAAGCGCTCCCCGAAGTGGCCGATGGAGACGGACAATACCCGGTCGCCGGGTTGGACGGTGTTGGCGACGGCGGCTTCCAGGCCTCCGGTTCCGGAGGCGGTCAGGGCCATCACCTCTCCGGTCAGGCCGAGAATCTCCTGAACCCGCCCTTCGATGCTCAGGAGCAGGCGATGGAAGTCATCGCCGCGATGGCTGATCATGGGTCGCCCTAGGGAGGCGAGCACCTCCGGCGGCAGGGGGGTGGGCCCGGGGATGCGAAGTTGGCGCGGTGCCTGCATATGCTGGTGCCCTTGAAACGGTGATAGTGGCCGCCGAGTCGTCATTGTCCCGGCGGCCGAGAAGAGCCCTAGCCGATCTGCGGCAGGGATGCCAGAGACCGCTCGATAGCCTCCTGGGGGTACTCGTAGTCCTTGAGCTTGCCGCCGAGGTAGGCGTCGTAGGCGCCCATGTCGAAATGCCCGTGGCCGCTGAGGTTGAAGAGGATGCAGCGCTCCTCGCCTTTGGCTTTGGCCTGAAGGGCCTCGTCCATGGCCGCCCGAATGGCGTGGGCGGATTCAGGCGCGGGGATGATGCCCTCGGTCCGGGCGAAGGTGATGGCGGCCTCGAAAACGGGAGTCTGAGGATAGGCCACCGCCTCGAAGATGCCGGCTTCCACCAAGGAGCTGATCAGGACCGCCATGCCGTGGTAGCGTAGGCCGCCGGCGTGGATACCGGGAGGGATGAAGTCATGCCCGAGGGTGTACATCTTCATGAGGGGCGTGGTGCAGCTCACATCCCCGAAGTCGTAAGCGTACTTGCCGCGGGTGATGGTGGGGCAAGCGGTGGGCTCGACGGCCACGAAGCGAGTGTCGAGGTTGCGCTCCAGCTTCTCGCGCACGAAGGGGAAGGCAATGCCGCCGAAGTTGGAGCCGCCACCCACGCAGCCGATGACCACGTCGGGGTAGTCCTCGGCCACGGCCATGGCCTTCAGGGACTCCTCCCCGATGACAGTCTGATGGAGCAGCACATGGTTGAGAACGCTGCCCAGGGCGTACTTGGTGTCCTCGTTCTGAGCGGCCACCTCCACCGCCTCGCTGATGGCCACCCCGAGGGACCCGGGGGAATCGGGATCCCGAGCCAGGATTTGGCGTCCGGCCTCAGTCTCATCGCTGGGGCTGGCGGAGACGGTGGCCCCCCAGACCTGCATCATGGAGCGGCGATAGGGCTTCTGCTGGTAACTCACCTTGACCATGTAGACCTTGCATTCCAGGCCAAACATGTTGGTGGCCATGGCCAGAGCGCTACCCCACTGGCCGGCGCCGGTCTCGGTGGTGAGGGCGCGAACGCCTTCCTGCTTGTTGTAGTAGGCTTGGGGGATGGCGGTGTTGGGCTTGTGGCTGCCGGCGGGGCTGACGCCCTCATACTTGTAGTAGATGCGCGCCGGGGTGCCCAGGGCCTTCTCCAGCCGGATGGCCCGGTACAGGGGCGAGGGGCGCCAGAGCCTAAGGGCCTCACGGACGGGATCGGGGATCTCGATGTAGCGCTCTCGAGACACTTCCTGCTGAATGAGGGCCATGGGGAAGAGGGGGGCCAAGTCCTGAGGGCCAATCGGTTGATGGGTG
>JBBQIE010000701.1:0-1791 GCA_038324625.1 Anaerolineae bacterium
TCGGAAGCGTGGTCACGAGGTGGATGTCGTCGGTGACTACGTCAACGGCAAGCCCATGGCCATCAGCTACGACGGCGAGCGCGGCGTCATCGCCGGGGCCGTGTCCTCGAAAGGGACAATCGGCTATGCCCTTGGCTGGTAGGGCATGATAGACGAGACCTGGTACCGTCGCTCTCCAGACCTACCCCTCCGCACCTCCGCCGGAGGGGTGGTCGTCCGCCGGGAGAGCGACCGTCTCTTGGTGGCTCTGGTTCGTGAAGCCCCACACATGGAGCGCATTCTCCCCAAGGGCGGGGTGGAGCCCGGCGAGAGCCTGGAGGACGCCGCCCGGCGGGAGATCGCCGAGGAGGCGGGGCTGACCGACCTGGAATGCCTGAGTCCCCTGGGCGTGAGGGAGCGCCTGAACTACGTTCGCTCCACCTGGATCACCATCCACTACTTCCTCTTCCTGACCGACCAGGTATCCGGGGACCCGTCCGACACCGAACACGACTACCATCTGGAGTGGTGGCCCTTGGACGCCCTACCGCCCATGTTATGGCCGGAGCAGCGTCGGCTCATCAAGGACAATCGGGAGCGCATCCGCGAGTTGGCCGCGCCTTGAGAGGAGGCACTTCATGAACCTGGAGTACACCGGTGTCCGTCTGCTCGTGAACGACTACGGGCGGTCGTTCCACTTCTACCGCGATGTGCTTGACCTGCCCGTCTACTGGGGCGACGAGGGCACCGGCTACGCCAGCTTCGGCACCGACCGCCCTCTATTCGCCATCTTCGGCCGCCAGGCGATGGCCGAGGCGGTGGGGCAGGGCAAGATGCCGCCCGACGCCTTCCACCAGGACAAGGCCACCCTCAACTTCGCCGTGCCCCACGTTGATGAGGCCTGCCGGCAACTCAGTGACCGGGGCGTGGCCATCGTGGTCGGGCCGGCCGACCATCCAGGCTGGGAGATCCGCACCGCCCACTTCCGCGATCCGGACGGCACCCTCATCGAGATCAACGAACCTCTGACATTGACCGCCGCGGATAGCGACCAACACTCGTACACGTATCGCCTCCTGACTCCCGACCGCTGGGAGGACTTCGTCTCCCTGTTCGGCGAGCGCGGTGCCTGCGGGGGATGTTGGTGCATGTGGTGGCGCCTGCCCCGCCGCCAATTCGAGGCCCAGAAGGGGGATGGCAACCGGGAAGCCATGAGAGGTTTGGTGGCGGACGGCGTGGTCCCCGGCCTGCTTGCCTATCACGAGGACGAGGCAGTGGGATGGTGCTCAGTGGGGCCACGGGGGGACTTCCCAGCTCTGGCTCGATCCCGGATACTTAAGCCCGTTGACGATCTGTCGGTATGGTCCGTCGTCTGCTTCTTCGTAGCCAAGTCGCATCGGGGCCGGGGGCTGACAACCCGGCTGCTGCTGGCCGCCGCGGGCTACGCCCGGGAGAGTGGAGCACGGATACTGGAAGGCTATCCGGTCGAACCGAGGAAATCGCCTTCTCCGGCTCCCTTCCTCTACACCGGCATCGCCTCCGCCTTCCTCCGGGCCGGCTTCTCAGAGGTGGCCCGCCGTTCCGAGACCCGCCCCATCATGAGGCTGGCCCTGGAGGAACCCAGTGCCTGACTTCGACTCGTCAGACGTCTCCGAGCGGGCCGCTGTCGACCCACGCAGCGTCTTCGGTCCACGCGCCGCCTACTACACCACCAGCGCCGTCCACACCGATCAGGCCCTCCTGGAGCGGGTGGTAGAGCTGGCTCGGCCTGAGACCGATTCGTTCGTGCTCGATGTGGGCACCGGCACCGGG
>JBBQIE010000702.1:0-1791 GCA_038324625.1 Anaerolineae bacterium
ATGGCGAGGCCCATGCTACAATGCCGGCTCATGGAAACGGACGAGTTCGCGCGGCTGGTGCTGGAGGCGGTGGATTCCCTGGACCCTGAGTTCCAGGAGGCCCTGGACAACGTCGCCATCGTGGTGGAGGACTGGGCCGACCGGGAGACCCTCCACCAGGCGGGAGTGCGTTCCCCCTGGCAGCTCCTGGGCTTCTACCACGGCGTGCCCCTGGCGGGACGCAGCCACGGCTACGGTCTGGTCACTCCCGACACCATAACCATCTACCGAAAGCCCATCGAGCGCCTCTCCCGCACCCCGGCGGACACCCGGGCTACCATCGTCCGGGTAGTGCGCCACGAGATCGCCCATCATTTCGGCATTGACGACGACCGCTTGCACGAGATCGGCGCCTACTGACCCAAGAGCCGAGGCCCCCGGGTCATTCCCGGGGGCCTCGGCTTAGGCTCTAACCCACGATGATCTCGGATAGCGGTCGTTTGGGGACGTGGTGGACCGATCTCTCGTCCCGCCAATACTTGAACTCGTCGCCCGCGCCCATCTCCTCGATGACCACCTTCTCCGCCGGCTTGCCCAGGGCCAAGACCAGCAGAATCTCGTAGCGGCCGGGGATGGAGAGCGCCTCCCGCAGAGACGCCTCCTTCACCGAGCCGATCATGCACCCTCCCAGACCCTTCTCCACGGCACCGAGCATGATGGTCTGGGCAGCGATGCCGTGGTCGCAGCCGAAGGACTGACGAATCTCGGTGTCACCGAGGATTACGATGTACCCGGTCGGCCTCTCCCCCGCTTCCGGGCCCGGCCAATCGCTGAGGAAACCCGCCCAGGCCAGGCAGTCGAAGATGGCCTGGTTGCGCTCCTTCTCAGCGGAGAGGATGTACTTGAGCGGTTGCCGGTTCGACGCCGAGGCCGACAATCTCGCCAGATCTACCAGGCCGGATAGAGCCTCCCGGGAGATGGCGACACTCTCGTCGAAGCGCCGGTAACTGCGGTTCTTGAGAACTAAGTCCCTCAGCATCCGAACCTCCTATGGCGAAGCGCGCCTGTGATCCAGGAACCAGCGGTACAGCTCCGGGTTTTCGTAGGTTCTCGTCCAGGAGTCGTGGCCGGCGTCCGGGTACAAGGTGAGCCGGGCCTCCCCACCCACCGAACGCAGTCGGTCCACCAGTTTCTCGGACTCCCCCGGGGGCACAATGTCGTCCAGGCCCCCGTGGAAAGCCCAGACCGGCACCCTCTTCATGGCCGTCACCTTGTCCGGGAAGCCGACGTAGGATAGGGCCCCCCCGCAGACGGGCGCCGCCGCCGCGAACATGCCCGGATACTCCGAGGCCAGGTGCCAGGTGCCGTAGCCCCCCATACTGAGGCCGGTGAGATACACCCGGTCGGCATCCACCCGGTACTCCTGGAGGGCGTGGTCGAGCAGGGCCTTGAGGGCCTCCATCTCCACCGCCCAGATAGAGTCCTTCGGGCACTGAGGGGATATGGCCACGAAGGGCAGGTCGGCCCCCGCTTCAATCACCCACGGTATGCCGTGCCGCTTCACCAACTCCACATCACTGCCTCGCTCCCCCATGCCGTGAAGGAAGAGAATCAGGGGCCACCTCCGGCTTCCGTCCTCATCGTAACCGGCCGGCAGATGCAGAAGATAGTCCAGATGCACGATTCTGGTTAGCTCACGGGAGAAACTCCGCTTCTGCTGCTCTAATGCACTCAATGCGACCCCCTCCCGGCCGGTATTCTGCCCAGTGGCACTGGCTATGAGCGGCGATCAGTCCTCATCCCTGAGCTTGC
>JBBQIE010000703.1:0-1784 GCA_038324625.1 Anaerolineae bacterium
TAAGAGGAGGAGGTAGGCAATGGTGTTATTGCTGGCGGAGGCGGCGAAGCTCTCCACGGACAGCCTGCGGCGGGGGGTGATAGAGACGATTTTGAAGGACTCCCCGGTGCTGGGGATGCTGCCCTTCATGACCATCGAGGGCAACTCCTACAGGTACACCCAGGAGAACGGCCTGGGATCGGCCGACTTCTACGCCGTAAATTCCACCTGGACGGAGTCCGCGGCCACATTCACCCAGGCATCGGCCACGTTGGCCATCCTGGGAGGGGACGCCGACGTGGACAACTTCATCCAGCGCACGGCGAGCAACGTGCAGGACCAGCGGGCGGTGCAGGTGGCCAAGAAGGCGAAGGCCCTGGCCCACCGTTTCGAGGAGTGCTTCGTGGGCGGGAGCACCGCCGCCGACCCCAACGCCTTCAACGGTCTGGCGAGGCTGATCACCAACACTGACCAGGTCGTCGAGGCGGGAGCCGACGGTGCGGCGCTCACCCTGGCCATGGTGGACGATCTAGTGGACCGGGTGAAGGGTGGCAAGCCAGACGCGCTGCTGATGAGCAAGCGGAGCCGCAGGAAGCTGAAGAGCCTGCTCCAGGCATCGGCCCACTACGTGGAGCGGGGGGAGTCGTCCTTCGGGCGCCAGGTGATGATGTACGACGGGATCCCGGTGGAGGTGAGCGACTTCATCCCGGACGACGAGCTGCAGGGGGGCTCCGAGGCGGTGTGCAGCTCGGTGTACGCCCTGAGCTTTGGAGCGGAGGAGGCCCTCTCCGGCCTGCAGAACGGGGGCATCGAGGTGGTGGACGTGGGCCAACTGGAGACCAAGGACGCCAGCCGGGTACGCATCCGCTGGTACTGCGGGCTGGCGCTGTTCAACCAGCTCAGGTGCGCCCGGCTGGTGGGAGTGACGGGGGCGTGACGGTCGGACCGGACCGCCCCCTCGGGAAGGTAGGGAAGGGGCTTGTCCCCTTCCCTACCGTGACGGGAGACCAAGGTGCGGCAGGGGATAAACCCCTGCCCTACCTGGCCGAGATCGGTGAACGGGGCCATACGGAGGGGCGAGCCCAACGGTAACGTGCGGCCGGGCTACGCGTGGGCTGAAGCCCACGGCTACAGGTTAGGACAGATATTGGTTAGGAGAGGCTAGGAGGAGATCATGGCGAAGGTGCCGGTGGCATGTATGACGGTGACCGGGGTGCCGGTGGGAGAGGGAATGGTGGCCGGGGATCTGGTGGGGTTCGACACCACGGAGCACAAGCTGGTGAGGGCCTACGGCGGCTCGACCGGGCCGGTGCCCGCCGTGGGGATAGCCGCGGCCTCCTATGGGGCCGGGGACGAGGGGGCCTTCCACCTGGGGGGCGAGATGGCGGGGCTCACGGGCCTCACGGTGGGGGCGGTGGTGTATCTCAGCATCTCGGCTGCCGGGGGGACCCAGACGGGGGTGCCCTCGGGGTCGGGGAACCTGAAGCAGGAGGTTGGCCGGGCGGTGGCGGCGGACAGAGTCATGGTGCGCATAGAGCCGGCCGCCACGCTGTAGGGAAAAGAGGAGGAGGTGTACCTTGGCGCTGATTTCCGTTTTGGGCAGGGAGGTGGCGGATCTGCGGGGGGCCTTGCCGGTGAGGGAGGGCTGCCCCGGCTATCCGCCCAGGCCGCTGGAAGGTATCCAGATGGCGGTTATCCACTACTCCGGCGTGGATGCCGACTCCAGCGCCCTCCAGATAGCCCGCTACCAGACGAGCAAGTCCGAGGGCGACCCCATTCCCGAGATCGCCTACAGCTTCGTGGTC
>JBBQIE010000704.1:0-1776 GCA_038324625.1 Anaerolineae bacterium
TGGGGCACCGTAGCGGCTGGGTCCAAGCCGGCTTCTTCGAGGATATCGTTCGTGAGCAGGCCAGGCGTCCGGCCGCCAACAGCATCGCCCAGCAGTTGATCGCCAAGGGCATCGGCGGCGCCGGCACTCTGTTCGCTTCGCGGGAGCCCGAGCCTCCCCCGAGGCCGGAACCGGTCCGTCCCATCCGGCCTCTTGACAGTGAGGCCCTGCGGCGAGAGATCGAGCCCGGCGGGAGGGTGGCCCAGGCGATGGAAGCCTTCGAGGATCGCCCTCAGCAAGCCATCATGCTGGAGGCGGTGGCCAAGGCTTTCAGCGAGGGCGGGCATCTGGCGGTGGAGGCAGCCACCGGGGTGGGCAAGTCCATGGCCTACCTATTGCCGGCTCTCGTGTTCGCCGAAGCGAACCACGAACGAGTGGTGATATCCACCCATACCATCAACCTTCAGGAGCAGCTCTTCTCCAAGGACGTCCCCCAGCTCTGTAGCATCCTGGGGCTGGAGACCGACGTGGCTCTGCTCAAAGGTCGCAACAACTATCTCTGCCCCGCCCGCCTGCAGACTCTGGCCAACCGGACCTCGCTCACGCCCGAGCAGGCGTTGGCCTTGGCCAAGATCCTGGTCTGGGTCCCCAGCACCGCCACCGGAGACAAGGCAGAACTGTTTCTCAATACCCCGCCCGAGAGGCACGCCTGGCAGCAGGTGTCCTCGGACATGGCCTGGTGCAACGGCGACTCCTGCCGCTACCGGGCCGGGGGCCGATGCTTCTACCAGCAAGCCCGTGCCCGCGCTCAGGCTGCCTCTCTAGTCATCGTCAACCACTCTCTCCTCACCATGGACGCCTGCATGGAGACCGCCTCTCTGCCGGAGTACGATCACCTGGTGGTGGATGAGGCCCACCAGTTCGAGGGCGCCTGCACCCAATCCCTCCGCCTGGAACTGACCCTGTCCATGCTACGAGAGACGCTGCAAAGCATGGACAGCGGGGACGGCGGGGCCCTGTCCCAGTTGCAGGAGCGGGCGCGGCGCCTCAAGGCTCGCGGGGCCGGCCTTCTCACGGACTGCCAATCTCTGGATGGGGCCATGGGCACCGCCAGGGCCCACATTGACGCCGCCGCGCGGGTCCTCGATGGCTCGGCGCGTGAGCTCCTCGGGCAGTCGGCCGCTCGGGGCCGGAGCTACATCCAGCAACTTAGGCTCACCGGCGAGGACCGGAGTTCCTCCGCCTGGCAGGAGTTCATCCAGGCCTGGCAGCCGGTCTCCGAGCAATGCTCCCGAGTAGCCCGATTGGTGGACGAGGTCCGCCGCCAGGCCGAGTCCGGCGGCCTGGGGACGGAGGCGGAATCATCCCTCCAGGCCCTCGCCGCCGGCGGTCGCCTCCTGCGCGAACAAGCCTCCGCCTTCGATGAGGTCGTGCTCTCCCCCAGCCCGGAGAGCGTCTACTGGATCGCCTCCCAGGACGCCGGCGTGGCCCTGAACCGAGCGCCGATTTCGGTGGCGGAAGCCCTGCACGAGACTCTGTTCAGCCGCAAGCGGTCGGTGGTGCTGACCTCAGCCACGCTGTCTACCGCCGGCTCCTTCCAGTACCTCAAGAGCCAACTGGGACTGGATGACTGCGCCACCCTCTCCGTCGGCTCGCCCTTCGACTATCGGCGCTCCACCCTGGTCTGCATCGCCCGAGACATCCCCGAACCTCGAAATCAGGGCCACCAGCGAGCGGTGGAGCAGGCCATCCTCGAGTTGGCTCGGGCGACCGGGGGCCGCCTCATGGCCCTCTTCA
>JBBQIE010000705.1:0-1759 GCA_038324625.1 Anaerolineae bacterium
TCATAGATGATCCGCGAGTAGATCTCGTCCGCCATTACGATAGCCCCGCTTTCCCGCGCCAGCTTCGCCACCGCCTGCAGATCCTCACCGGAGAGCACGCCCCCAGTCGGGTTAGCGGGGGAGTTGATGATGATCAACCGGGTGCGCTCGCTCACCAAGGAGGCCAAGTGGTCGGTGTCGAGGCCGAACTGATTCCCCTCCAGCAGGGGCATGGGCACGGGAGTCCCACCCACGAAACGGATCATGGATTCGTAGATGGGGAAACCCGGGTTGGGATAGATGACTTCGTCGCCCTCCTCGATCAGGGCCAGTATGAGGAAGAACATGATCGGCTTGCCGCCGGGGACCACCACCACCTGCGAGGGGCTCACCTCGATGCCCCGTGAGCCGGCGACGTAGTCCGCCACCGCCCGTCTCAGCTCTGGAATCCCGGCGGCGGGGGTGTAGTGGGTGTGACCGGACTCAAGAGCCCCGATGGCGGCATTCACGATGTTGGCCGGGGTGTCGAAGTCCGGCTCCCCGATCTCCAAATGGACGATCTCCCGCCCCTCCGCCTCCAGAGCGCGGGCAGCGGCCAAGACCTCGAAGGCGGTCTCAGTTCCCAGTCTCTCCATGCGGGATGCCAATCGCATGTTCTCACCTCGTTCAGCAGTAGCGAACCCGGAGATCAACGTGGGCATTATGGCACGGGGCGCCCTCTCTGTCGAAGCCACTCTCGAAAGTCATCACCCAGTCGCGCCGGCAGCGATTGTCACCGCTTTGAGGCCTATGCTATCATCCGCCCGTCATGCCAACCTCAGTGCATCCAACGGCCGTGATCCATCCCAACGTGGCCCTCGGCGAAGGCACGGTGGTGGGGGAGTACGCTGTCATCGGCGTGGCCCCTCGGGGGACGGCGCCGGGGGAGCTGGAGACGGTCATCGGCTCAAACAGCATCATTCGCTCCCACACCGTGATCTACGCTGGGAACCGCATCGGCAGCCGCTTCCAGACCGGACATGGGGCCATGATCCGCGAGTGCAACCGCATCGGCGACGACGTCAGTATCGGCACCCAGTCGGTCATTGAACATCACATCGAGTTCGGCAACGGGGTACGCGTCCACTCCGGGGCCTTTATCCCGGAATACACGGTGCTCGAGGAGGGGGCCTGGATAGGGCCCCACGTGGTCATGACCAACGCCCTGCACCCACTCTGCCCTAAGGCCAAGGAATGCCTCCGCGGTCCACGCATCCGTCGGGGCGCCAAACTGGGAGCCAACGCCACCATCCTTCCCGATCTCGAGGTGGGAGAGATGGCTCTGGTGGGCGCCGGTTCCGTGGTGACCCACGATGTCCCCGCTCGGACGGTGGTGGCCGGCAATCCCGCCCGAGTGGTGCGAAGCATAGACCTCCTGACCTGCCCGTATCACCTCATGGCTTCGCCCTACGAGGACTAACCACTAGGCCGGCACCGAAGGAGCGCCCATGGGCAATATCCCTCTTGTGGATCTTCAGGCGCAATACCGCGACATCGGCCCCGAGATAGACGAGGCCATGGCTTCGGTATTGGCCAGTGCCCGCTTCGTGGGCGGGCCGGAACTCGCCGCTTTTGAGACCGAGTTCGCTGCCTTCTGCGAAGCCGGCTACTGCGCCGGCGTCTCCTCAGGCACCGCCGCCCTGATCCTAGCCCTACGAGCGTGTGGAGTGGGCCCCGGCGACGAGGTCATCACCACCACGCACACCTTCGTGGCCACTGCCGAGGCCATCGTCGAGGTCGG
>JBBQIE010000706.1:0-1750 GCA_038324625.1 Anaerolineae bacterium
AAGCACATGCCCATCAGCCGGGACTCCGCCGCCGGGCCCGAGATCAACTCCAACCGGCGCCGAGAACAGCCCTCTCGTGGCCTCTACGCCCTAGCCACCTTCGCCGCCTCGTTTGTCCTCCTGGTGCTCCTGAGCCGGCCCGCCTCGGCGGTCACCCCACCCTCACCCACTCCCACGATGGCGGTGATGGCCTCGCCGTCCCCGAGCCCCACCCCTACTCGGACGCCGGCGCCGACAGCGGATACTCACGCCACCACGGCCGCCGCCCGCTCCCAAACTGAGGCCACCGCCCGGTCCCGGTCCACCGCCGTCAGTCAGGCCCTAACCGCCCAGGCGCGGTCCACCACCGCCGCCCTGGTCTCCCGAGCCATGACCACCCAGGCCCAAGCCACCGGCACGGCGGCAAGTCGGGCCCTGGCCGCCACCCTCGCCGCCGAGACCGCCTCCGCCGTCGCCACCCTGGAGGCGGCCGCCACGGCCACCGCCGACGCCGCCCCGGAGCCCGCCACCGTCACCCCGGAGGCCATCGCCCTCTCCGACCAAGCGGACTTCGCCCCGGAGGCCACGCCCCTGCCGACGGAGGAGTCGCCCACCGCCGCCCCACCGCCACCGCCGGCCCCGGCCGCCCATCCTAACGTCCCCCGCCTGGTCCTGGCCGGCTACTTCGCCTGGTTCGACGGCGACTGCTGGGACGACTGCAACATCAGCGGGGGAGATCGGCCCCTGGAGCCCTACTCCTCCGATGACCCCTCCGTCATCGGTCGCCAGGTTCGCCAGGCCCTGGATGCCGGCATTGACGGCTTCACCCTGCACTGGTTCGCCCCCGGGGAGCGCACCGATGCCAACATGGCCGCTCTCCTGGAGCAGTCCCAAGGCACCGGGTTCCAGTCCACCGTCATGTTCCTGCGCCACATCTGGCACGGATCGCCGGCCCCGACCCGCGAGAACGTGGCCGAGGCCCTCCGCTACGTGATAGACCGCTACGGCGGCCACCCCAACTTCCTCCACCTGGAGGGCAAGCCGGTCATCTTCTTCACCGACGTCTACCGGGTGCCCGGCGGTGGGCTGGGGCCGGTCGGAGCCTGGGAGGCCATCCGCCAACAAGTGGATCCTAACCACGATACCTGGTGGATCGCCGAGGGCCTGGATCCCTCCTACCTCTCCGTCTTCGACGGCCTCTACGTCTACAAGGTCACCCACGCCGCCTACCCCGACGACTTCCTGAAGGCCGGGCGCTGGGCGGCGCAGGTGCGGCAATGGGAGCAGACCACCGGCCGGCCCAAGCTGTGGATCGCCACCATCCTGCCCGGCTATGACGACGTGAGGGCCGGCTGCCGTGCCGATGTGCGCGCCCCCTCGGCCCCGCACCGCCGCGACCGGGGGGACGGGGCCCTCTATCGGGCCACCTTCGACGCCGCCATCGCCTCCAACCCCGACTGGCTCCTGGTGCAAAGCTTCAACGAGTGGGTGGAAGGCAGCTACGTCGAGCCCAGCGCCCTCTACGGCGACCGCTACTTGCAGTTGACCCGAGAGTTGGCCGCCGCCTTCAAGCAGTGATTGGCCACTGAGCCACGGAGACACAGAGAGAGGTAGGGTGCGCGGGGGGATGATGAAGAGCGAGAAGCATGATAGTGGCATCGCTGGTGCCGCCGGGGGCATCTTCATCAGTGAGCCCATCGTCCCGGAGCCGGGGAGCACCGATGTCATCAGGATGGCCGTCGGCGAGCCCGGCCTGCCCGCCCGCTTCACC
>JBBQIE010000707.1:0-1749 GCA_038324625.1 Anaerolineae bacterium
GGCGATGGTGGAGCAGGCGGCGGAGGCTGGGTTCAACACCATTTACTTCCAGGCTCGCCATCGGGGCTACGCCTACTACACTCCGGGAGTGGAGCCCGCCGCTCCGGTGCTGCTCGGCCCCGACGGCTCCCCGCGGTGGGACCCCTTGGAGGTGGCGGTGCGGGCGGCTCACGAGGCAGGGCTGCGGGTAGAAGCCTGGGTGGAGGTGCTGCCGGTGTAGGAAGGAGAGTCCCCGACCGCGCCGAGTTCTCCGGAGCACATGTACGCTCTCTTCTCGGCTCGGTTCGGCACCGATTGGCTGCAAGGCGGCCCGGCCAACGGGGGCGTCGTCTATGCCTCGCCCGCGCATCCTCAGGTCCGCTCCTACCTCTCCGCCATTTGCCGCGATCTGGTGGGCCGCTACTCCGTGGACGGCCTGCACCTGACCGATCTGGAGTTCTTCGCCCTCGAGCAGGAAGCAGAGGCGGCGCCGACCCCCGAGTCGCCCTCGATCCGCCAGGAAGCCCTGACGACCCTGCTGGCGGAGATGCGCCAGGCGGTGGCCGAGGTGCGCCCGGGGGTGGGCCTCTCGGTAGCCGTCTGGCCGGTGAACCGGGACCGCTGGGGGTGGGGGGTGCCGGAGGGCTACAGCGACTACGGCCAGGACCCCAGGACCTGGCTGGATCGGGGCCTGGTGGATGTGATCGTGCCTCAGCTCTCGGCGCGCCCCGAGTTCGAGGGGCCGGACCGGGTCAGCACCCTGGTGGGGGAGTACGTCGGCCTGGCGGGGGAGCGGATGGTGGTGCCGGCCCTCTCCGGGGAGGCGCCATCCTTCCTGGTGCTCTCGCGGGCCATATCGCGGGCGCGGGCGGCGGGGGCGATGGGGGTGGCCATCTCGGGGTATCGGGCCCTGGGGGAGCGCCGGTACTGGGACGACTTGGCCGCGGATCCGTTCGCCCGGCCGGCGTCTATGCCACCCATGTCGTGGAGGGGGGAGTGATCCGCGACTGAGGCGGCGGACGCCAGCGCGATGGCTGAACAGCCTCGCACCATTCTGGCCCGTTGCCGGTGGGTGGCAGTCGGCCCCCGCCTGCCTCGACGCCAGAGCCCCTGATGTCCCTTGTGGTCAAGCCCAAGGCGCTCCAGGCAGCGGCTCCGCGCTTTCGTCTCCCCTTGGCACTCCTGCGTAGGCGCCGGCCTGGCCCACTCAGTCGCCTACGCCGGGTTGGCGGTACGAGGGCCTGCCGTTCACCCCCACTCTTGCGCGCTGCCGGCCTCCAAGACGAGACAGAGACGGTGGTCTTGACGGTGAGGTGGCTGAGGTGGACCTCGACCCAGGGAGCGATCATTTCATGTGGGTGGCGGGCGTCGTGGAATCATGTGTGGCGCCTGACCGAGTGGACGCAGCCCCGGTTGGCGCCATACGAATAGTGTCTAGGGCCGATGGCATCGGGATCAACAGGAAAGGGCCAATGGTGTATAATCAGGGAGCTTTGTCACAGGACCGAAGATATGTTTGGCCTGGTGAGGCTCTTTGTCTGACGGCTTGCACTCGGTCAAAACGGACCTCTACGGAGCGCCATAGTGAACAGCCTAGGGAATGGACTCGGCTAGCGCGGCCAGGGTAGCCGAGCATACTCAACAGCCACGCTGACCGCAAGAGCTAATGCTTATGCAGCTGGCGGCTATGGAGCCATACAGATCGGTTGCCGTCATCATGAGACGATAACCGAAGGAAGATCACACTGATGCAAAGCGCCCAAACGGGTG
>JBBQIE010000708.1:0-1736 GCA_038324625.1 Anaerolineae bacterium
ATTCCGGCCGGCTGGACCAGCGTCCTTCTTGACGGCCTGCCGGATCTCGTGGCCAGCAAGATGGTGGCCCTAGTGGAGCGAGGGGCTCCTCGGGACTTCCGCGATATCTTCGCCGTCTGCCGGAGCGAACTCATGACCCCGCGGCAATGCTGGGACCTGTGGCTGAGGCGGCAGAGCCTGGCGGGTGGTGACCCCGATATCTCCCGGGCCCGCCTGGCCATCGGCACTCACCTGGCCCGCATCGCCCTACAGCGACCGCTGGACCGTATCGCCGACCCCGAGAAACGAGCCGAGGCCGAGAGCCTCCGTTGCTGGTTCAGGGAGGTCTTCCTCCATGCCCCACCCTAGAACCTCGCTTCCCCCCTGGCTCGACGCCGGCCTCTACCCGGACGAGGAGCCCCCGGTGCCCCCTCTGGACCTTCCCGACCAGGTGGACTTCCTGGCCCGCCTCTGCTCCGCCTGGGATTTCGACATCCTGCCTCTGGCCGAGACGGTGGCGGAGATCCGGCGCCCGGAGTGGCGGGAGGCGGTGGACCTCTGCGGCCTGCTCACTTCCCCCGCCTACCATCTCCTGCGCCAGTGGCACGATCTCGAGCCTCTGCCATACCTGGGCCAAGACATGCCCTACATTCGCGACGACCCCAGTCTGGACTTCGTGTGACTTGTGTTCATGTATGCTTCGTGACCGTGACTCGCCGCCCAAGCTACTCTGCCGGACCGGAGGGTAACGCGTGGAGACAACCGTAACCAAGGAGGGGCGTACAGCGATCCCAGCGGAGATCAGAAGACGACACAGTATCGAAGCAGGCACCCGGCTGGTATGGCTGGATGACGGCGTCACCATCAAGGTAGTGCCGGTGCCGGCTGATCCGATAGCGGCCCTGCGCGGAAGCGGCCGGGGTGAGGGCCTAGTGCGGGCACTATTGGAGGGCCGGAGACGCGAGCGGGAGAAATGAGAATCGCAGAGAGGCTCTCTCGCTGGACTAGGCTTCAGGCGGGAAGCTCTTGTCATACAGTATCGCCAGCCGGTGGCAGTGCTTGACGTAAGACAGCACATCGGTCGAGTTGCTGAACTGGTCCACCGAACCCAGGTAGCGCGGGAGCGCCAGCACCTCTTGTGATCGTATCTCCCCGTAGAGGGCCGCCTCGAAGTTGTCGGCGTGCGGAACCAAGTACGGGCGGTTGTGGAAAGGCGTAACCGCGGCCGTGACTGAGGCTGTGATCCCCAGGGCGTTGTGCATCTCGGCCAGCTTCACATATACCCGGGACATGCGCTCCTGGCGCTCCAGCCAGCCGGAGGCCTCCTGCACCGCCCCCAGGAGCGGCAGCAAGATGGGTCCGCACTTCAAGCGACCGAAGGCGGTGCCGAGCCACTTGATGTAAGGCGCATACTCCCGCTCCATGAGGAAGGCCAAGCGCATGGCGTCGCCGATGAGGCGGGAGGCGACCAGCCGGGAGCCCAGCTCGTCTCCCACGTCCCCGCAGCGCCCCAGGAAAGCCTCCTCTTGGCCGATCCGCCGCCATTGGCAGGCCAGCAGGTAGAGCCAGACGTCGCGCGGGTACCAGGCCAGGGATCGGCGTGCCTTCTCCAGCTCCCCCAAGCCATCGTGGAACACGCGGCCGGAGGCGATGGTGCGCAGTTTCTGCTGGGGAATGAGCATCCAGTCGCGGGCTGCCAGGGGCCGGCGGGGATCCAGCCCGAGGTAGCCCTCGAAGAAGCGCCCGACGGTGGTGAT
>JBBQIE010000709.1:0-1734 GCA_038324625.1 Anaerolineae bacterium
GCATGACGGGCTTGGGTCTGACATATCCGATGGGCCGAATGGACGGGAATGGACCGGGGGGGCCGACGGGCCCCGCTACCCACTACTCACTCGCCACTATCCATTCCCCAATGGTATGATGCCGCAAACGGCACACCAAAGGCCGATCCAGGAGGGGACTGATGTCGTCGAAACTGGCACTTGATGGCGGGACGCCGACCGTGGCTCAGGGCGCGGTACAGAGTTGGCCGCCGCTCACCCAAGCCGACCGAGACGCGGTCATGGCCGTGTTTGATAGCGGGCACCTGCACGGCACCTCCGCCCCCAGGGCCCTAGAGTTGCAGCGCCGCTGGGCGGAGTACGTGGGAACCAAGTACTGCCTGGTCACCAATAGCGGCACCGCCGCCCTGCACATGGCGGTGGCCGGGGCCGGCATCGGGCCGGGCGACGAGGTCATCACCAGCGCCTTCACCTACTGGTCCACTGCCGCCGCCATCCTCCACCACAACGCCATCCCCATCTTCGTGGACGTTGATCCCCTCGCCTATACCATGGATCCGGCCCTCGTCGAGGAGCGAATCACCGACCACACCAAGGCCATCCTGCCGGTACACATCCACGGTATGCCCGCCGACATGGACCCCATCAAGGCCATTGCCCGCCAGCACGACCTCTTGGTGATCGAAGACGCCTGCCAGGCCCACGGCGCCACCTACAAAGGGGTGCGGACCGGGGCCCTGGGGGATATCGCCGGCTTCAGTTGCAACCGCTCCAAGAACCTCTCCGGGGGCGAGGGCGGCCTGTGGACCTCGAACAACGAGACCTACTTCCGCCGGGCCGCCATGCTCCGCGAGTTCGGCGAGGTGGTGGTGCCCGACGTGGCTCGGGAGTACAACGCCTACGGCCTGGGCTGGATGTACCGCCCGCACGAGTTCGTCAACGCCCTGATCCTCTCCCAGCTCGACCGCCTGGAGTACAACAACGCCAAGCGGCGGGAGTTCGCTACCTACCTCACCGGCGAGCTGGAGAACATCCCCGGCATCAAGGGGCCCTACACCCCCGACTACGCCAACCCCTGCTACTTCAGCTACGTGGTCGAGTTCCGCCCCGAGGAAGTGGGGCTGGACGTGACCCCGGGCGAGTGGAAGCGGGCCGTCCAGAAGGCCCTGCGGGCCGAGGGCGTGGGGATAGGCCAGTGGCAGAACATGCCCGTCCCCGCCCAGGACGTGTTCAAGGACATGGTGGGCTACGGCAAGGGCTGCCCCTGGTCCTGCGACTTCGCTCGGGAGGGCATCACCTACGATCCCGCCGAGTACCCCAAGACCACCCAGTTCATAGACAGTCACGCCTACCTGAGCGGCGTCTATCCGCCCAACGACATGGACCTGATGAAGCGCTTCGTGGCCGCCTTCGCCAAGGTCTCCGAGAACGCCGGCCGGGTGATGGACCTGGCGCGAGAGTAACCTACCCCCTAGCGACAGGCAATGGACAGACCTCCCCTCTCCCATCGCGATGAGAGAGGGGAGGTCTGGCTCCCCCTTCCTTCGCAGGGAAGGGGGCTGGGGGGTTAGGTTGGCCCAGAGAAATCTCTCCCCCAAGACATTTGCTCGCCAAATGGCTGGCCCTCCCCTGAAAAGGGAGGGGGGTCCTCGCTCCCCTTTCCTTCGCAGGGAAGGGGGTTGGGAGGCGCATTTCAGTTTAGGGGCGAAGACGCTAGGGGCTGGCGGCAGACAACGGTAGGGGCGCTGCGGAGGG
>JBBQIE010000710.1:0-1734 GCA_038324625.1 Anaerolineae bacterium
TCGCCGACCTACCACCCTTCACGCCAAACCCATAGGAGGCGGCACAGGCTCGGTAACATTATCAGATGAGTGAACGACCCGGCTTGAGTAACATTATCATTTGGTTGACAACGGCCGGAACGCGGCAACAGCTCGCCCACAGACGAGCGCAGCCAGTCACTTCCCGATGCGACGGGCCGCTTGCTCCACTTTGGGGTCGTGGAGCCCCCCTAACCCTGCGCTCCTATGCCTGGGAGAGGGCCAGGCACAAGGACGCATAGCCGGCCGCCGCCTGCTTCAACTCCGCGAGGGCGATGCTCTCCCGGTTGGTATGCACCAGGTGCTCCTCGCCCGGCCCGTAGCCGATAGTGGGGATGCCCGCTCGCATCAAATGGCCGCCGTCGGTGGAGAAGCGCCAGACTCCCACTTCGGGCCTGGACCCGAAAGTCGCTGTGAGTGCCGAGTCAGCCCGCTTCACCAGGGGATCATCAGCCGCCAGCCGGTAGGCGGGGAAGACGTTGGGGAGGGTCTTCGTCAAGCCGGTGTAGCAGGTCATCACCCCGGTCTCGATTTCCACCTCGCCGGTACAACCGTCGGTGAGGCACTGGTCCAGGAGCGCCTGCCAGGCGGCGATCATGCTCTCCTCCGTTTCCCCCGGTACCGTTCGGTAGTCGAGGTGCAGCACCAGCCGGCTCGGGGTCACGTTCCCCGCCTTGTTGTCTCCCACGATCAGGGTCGGAGCCACGCTGGAGCCGCGGAAGTCCGCATCCGAGGGCAGCGGCACCTCCCTCAGTCTGTCCACGAAACGGGCGATGGTGAAGTGCGGGTTGGCGCCCCGCTCCGGGGCACTGGCGTGAACCGACCGCCCCTTCGCGGTCACCAGCACTTCCAGCCGTCCCCGATGCCCGCGGCGGAGTTGCAGACCACTGGCCTCCCCGACCACGGCCCAGTCGGCCCTGACGCCGTCCGCCAGAAGCATCTGCGTCCCCAGGCCGCCGGTCTCCTCATGTACCACCGTCGTCACCAGGACGTCGCCGGCCGGAAGCATCCCGGCCCGCCGCAGCACGGCGACAGAGTACACCTGCGCCGCTAGGGAGCCCTTCATGTCCGCCGCCCCCCGGCCGTGCAGGCGCCCCTCGGCGACCACGCCCTCGTAAGGGGGATACTCCCAGGCCTCAGGGGGTCCGGGGTCCACGTGGTCCATGTGCCCGTTGAGCATCACGGTTCCGCCCTCGCCTCTGCCACGCATCACCCCTATAACGTTGCCGGCGGCGTCGCGAGTGACCTCGTCGTAGCCCAGGCTCCGCATCTCCGCCTCGACCAGGACCGCCACCGCCGCCTCCTGCCCGGAGAGGCTGGGAGTACGGATCAGACGCTGCGCGAACGATATCAGGCCATCCATCTCTCTCCCGGCGGCCTCAAGTAACCTTTCCATGTCACCTCCATTGCTGGCGACCATTCTAGGCCAGGGCCGCGGAGGTGCCAACCGAATGCGCCCGGGCACTCCGCACTGCCCGGGTGCATTTCAGTTTGGGGGCGGAGGCACCGCAGGCCCGGCTGGAATCGAGGTAGGGGCGCGGAGACCGCGCATCTGTTCCAACTAATTGTCCTTCTTGGGTCTAGGCCCGCAGTTGCGGTTGGCATGACGAGCGATACGGGTGAGGGGTATACCCTCGGGCAAGGGTACAATAAGCTCCGGTGGGATGACAGGTGCCTGGATTTTGGTGCGTCGAGAGAGGCGGATGAAGCCCAACT
>JBBQIE010000711.1:0-1722 GCA_038324625.1 Anaerolineae bacterium
ACCCCCTCCGCCTGAAGCGCGGCCATGTACCGGTCCGGCGCCAGCCCGCCCAGCTGCTCGGGGGCGTAGAACATGCGCAGGCCCCCGTAGAACCCCCCATCCTGGGCCTTGGGATAGGACTGGGGGATCCGGACACCGGGCACCTCGCGAAGAGCATCATAGAGCTTGGCGCGATTCTCCAGGCGACGCTCGTTGCGATAGTCCACGCTTTCCATGGAGATCAGCCCCAGGGCCATGGTGAAGGGGTGAGCCCGCCATTTCAGGCCCAGGCCCTGGTTGCCCAGCATCCGATAGCGGGGGTTGGTCAGCTCGTCCACGATGCCGGTGCGATGCAGGTGGCAGAAGATGAGGATGCGCTCGTAGAACTCACGGTTGTTGGTGGTGTTGATGCCGCCCTCGCCGGCGGGAACCGGCTTGCCGAAGGGGTCCGCCCCCTGCATGGAGAAGCAGGCCACGTCGGCCAAGGACCCGACGCGGGTGCCGTCCCAGGCGGCGGGGTGGGCATGGGCGGCGTCGTGAACGATAGCGATGCCGTACTTCTCCCGCAGCCGGAAGAGGCCGTCCATGTCGCAGACGTAGCCGTTGAGGTGGATCGGAAGCAGGGCCCGGGTGCGGGAGGTGATGCGCCTCTCGGCATCCGCCGGGTCCATGAGGCCGGTGTTGGGATCCACGTCGCAGAAGATGGGCCGGGCACCCAGGTGAATGACCCCGGTGTAAGAACCGATATAGCCGAGGTCAGGGACGATGACCTCGTCCCCGGGGCCCACGCCCACGGCGTAGAGGCCAGCCATGATGGCGTTAGAGCCGTGGTCGGTGCTCAGGCAGAACTTGGCCCCGACATAGGCGGCGAAGGTGTCCTCGAAGTCCTTGCCCACATCGGCCCCGGCGCCGGAGAGGTACTGCCGGTCAATGAGGTCGCAGATGGCCTTCTTCTGCTCCTCGATGGGCGGCTGCCACTGCTCCTCGACGTCGGCGGTGACGGCCTTGGGGCCGCCGTGGATGGCGAGTTTCTCGGTCATGTGTGCCTCCAGATTCCGTTTCAGGATCAGGCCGGTTTCACGCGGCTCAGTCCGACAGTGACGGCCACGCCGTCACGCGTTGACTCAGGGTTCCTCCTAAACGACGGCAGCATCATAGTTCAAGGCGGCCCGGATATCCTCCACCGTGACGCCATATTCCTCGGCTACCTCGTCGGGCGACATGCCTGCCGAGAGCTTGCCCACCAAGATCTCAACCGGCACTCGGGTGCCCTTGATCACGGGCCGACCGAATCGGACCTCCGGATCCACTACGATTCTTGGAGCGATTTCTCGTGTCACCGCTATCCTCCCCCGGCTGCACCGTTGAGACTGTACTACCAAAGGCACTCCGAAGCCAGCGGAACGGACCGTCGGCGACTCGTAGCGCCCGGCCCAAGCCGGCCTACCCAACCTCTGACCGCCAAGCCTCGACGGCGGCCACCAGGGGCTCACGAGAGGTCATCATTCCCAGGCCTCGGCGCTTCCCGGTCGGACGGCGTCGGGCCCCACGGGGGCGAAGCGGAACATGCCGTAGTGGGAGCCGTGCATGTTGTGGTCGCCGATCTCCCAGATGTGTCGCCACATGCGCTCGGCCCCCTCCCGACACAGTGAGGCGCAACGGGGATCGAGGGCCAAGTTGGTCATCTCGTGGGGGTCTGCCTGGAGGTCATAGAGCTCATCGAAGTCGAAGCCGTTGAAGACG
>JBBQIE010000712.1:0-1716 GCA_038324625.1 Anaerolineae bacterium
CCCGCGCGAGGCGATACCCTTCGGTGCCCTCAGGGTGACGGATCGCCGAAGCGTTCGTTGCCCCAGGATGACGAACGTCGCCGACCATCACCACTCCCCAATTGACCACCAGTATGTCGGTTTTCCCTTAGTTTTGCAAGATACGTCGCTCCTCAACGAGCGGCGTTTCTTGCCAGGGCCAGATCTGCTGCGGCGCTGTTTCTCAGTCGGGTGGGGAGCCGTCGAGGGCCCGGCGCACGGCCGCGGCCAGGGCCGCCGCTCGGAAGGGCTTCTGGAGATAGGCGGCGCCTTCCTCCAGCACCCCGTGGTGGACAATGGCATTGTCGGTGTAGCCGGACATGAAGAGCACCGCCGTGTCCGGACGAGAGGCGAGGACTTGGTCCGCCAGTTCCTTGCCGCTCATGCCCGGCATCACCACGTCGGTGAGCAACAAGTGAATGGGGCCGGGGTGCCGGCCGGACAGCTCCAGGGCCTCCGGGCCCTTGGCCGCCTCCAGCACGGTATAGCCCTGTCCCTGAAGCAACCGGACCGCCACTCGGCGCACCAGGGTATCGTCCTCTACGACCAAAATAGTCTCGCGGCCGGTGGGCAGCGGACCGTTCTCCACCGGGCCGGAGAGCGCTTCCGCCGGCCGGTCGGCCCGAGGGAAGTAAACCCTGAAAGTGGAGCCGGCGCCCGGTTCGCTATAGACGCGGATGCTGCCCCCATGCTGCTTGACGATGCCATAGACGGTGGCCAGGCCCAGACCGGTGCCTCTACCGGACTCCTTGGTGGTGAAGAAAGGCTCGAAGACCTGGCTCTTGACCTCCGGAGTCATGCCCACCCCGGTATCGCTCACGGTAAGAACCACATAGGCCCCAGGGCCGGTATCCAAGTAGGGTCCGGCCTCATCCCTGTCCAGGGCGAGGTTGGTCGTCTCGATACTGAGTGAGCCTCCATCAGGCATGGCGTCGCGGGCATTCACCGCCAGGTTGACCACCACCTGCTCTATGTGGCCAGGGTCAACCAGGGCCGAGCCCAGTTGGGGGTCGAGGATGAGCTTGAACTCTATGCTCTCCGGAATCAGGCGATGGAGCATCTTGTCCAGGCCGGTTATCAGGTCGTTGAGGTTGACGGCCCTCGGGGAGATGACCTGCCGGCGCGAGAAGGCGAGCAGTTGTCGAGTCAGGTTCCCAGCACGCTCGGCGGTGGCCAGAACCTGCTGAATGTCCTCGCGAGCCGGATCCTCGGGAGCCAGGGAATCCAGGGCGAAGGCGGCGTTGCCGGTGATGGCGGTGAGCAGGTTGTTGAAATCGTGAGCCACACCCCCGGCCAGCCGGCCCACCGTCTCCATCTTCTGCGCCTGGGCCAACTGCTCTTCCAACTGTCGCCGATCGGTGATGTCCCGATTGGTGCCGCGGCGGCCCAGGTACTTGCCGTCGAGGCCGTAGGCGGGGCCGCACGTGTGCTCGATCCAGCGGATACGGCCGTCGCGATGACGGAGGCGGAAGCTGAGGGAAGTGGTCTCTACCGAGGAGGGTTGGCGCCGCACCTCGGCCAGGTGAGCCTGATAGGCAGGGAGGTCATCGGGATGGACTAGGCGCCGCAGCAACCCGGCGTCCTCCTCGAACTCCTTCGCATGGTACCCGGTGATGCCGTGACAAGATGGTGACGAGTATCGGAAGTCCCCCTCCGGACCGGTCCAGAACTCCCAGTCGTAAGTGTTCTCGGCGATGA
>JBBQIE010000713.1:0-1712 GCA_038324625.1 Anaerolineae bacterium
TGCCCGTCTGCTACCCGGAAATCCTGGCGCCCGAACGGCGCCACAGCCGGGTGAAGGGGCTCTACAACCCCTGCTTGGCCCTGCGACTGCTCCAGAAGCCGGCGGCGCCCGGTCTGCCCGCCCGACCCGTCCCCAGCGACCTCAACCTGGGTGAGGAGGGGCGAGAGGCCATTCTCACCGGCCCCAATCGCGGGGGGAAGACCACCTACATCCAGGCGGTGGGCCTGGCCCACGTTCTGGCCCAGGCGGGTCTCTTCCTGCCCGCCCAGGAGGGGGAGATCAGCCCGGTGGAGGGGATCTTCACCCACTTCCCGGCCCTGGAGCAGCCGGGGACGGCCACCGGGAGGTTGGGGGAGGAGGCCCAGCGGCTGGCGGAGGTATTCGCGCGGGCCACGCCCCGGAGCCTGGTCCTGCTCAACGAGTCCCTGGCCAGCACCAGCCCGGGGGAGTCGCGCTACCTGGCCCAGGACATCCTCTGCGCCCTGCGCCTCCTGGGGGCACGGGCCATCTTCGCCACCCACCTGCACGAGCTGGCCTCGGACCTGGAGAGCGTCAATGCCGCCGGCCCGGGGGAGCCGCCCACCCTCAGCCTGGTGGCCGGGGTGCAGCCGGGGGAGCCCGGGGCCGATGGTGACGAGGCCCGGCGCACCTACGAGGTGGCGCCCGGCCGGCCCCACGGGCGCAGCTACGCCGACCAGATCGCTCGCCAGTACGGCATCAGCCTGCCCCAGTTGCGGGAGCAGTTGGAGAGGCGGGGGCTGGGGCGGCCCTAGAAGGGGTGGACCGGCTGGATGCGCCAGTCCAGGATGCGGTACATGATCCCTCCCAGGAGCCGCTTTCCCCATCCCAGCCCCCGGGGATAGTAATAGGGGGCCCGGTCCCAACCCCGCTCGGACCAGTAGGCCCGGTCCAGCTTGGACACCTTCATGGCCAGCACCTTCTGCACCTGGTACTGCGCCACCTGCCGGAGGCTGGGACGGTACTGCTCCGGATCGTGGTCCAAGTGCCACACGAATTGGGCCACCTCTGCCGCCTGCACCGGCCGCTGGTCGGTGATCTTGCGCCCGATGCTGCCGGCCGGCTGCGCCCCCCACTGCACCACCACGTCCTGTAGGTAGCGGAGGACCGCCTTGAGGCCGGCCCCGCCGGTAGTGGCCAACAGCAGGGCCGGCTTCCCCACCAAAGGCGGGCGGTGGACCCAGCCGGCCGTCTTGTCAATGAGGCTCTTGAGCTTCCCGGGCACGTTCACGAGGTAGACTGGCGAGGCCAGGATAATGCCGTCGGCGGCCTGGAGCCGGCCCAAGATATCGGCGGCATCGTCCGACTGCACGCAGGCTGAGATCCGGCGCATACAGGTCTCGCAGCCGGTGCATTCCTTGATCTCCCGACCGCGCAGGCTCAGTATCTCGACCTCGATGTCATGGGGGGCGAGGAGGGCGGCGATCTCTTCGAGCCGTTGTTGGGTCAGGGCCTTTCGGGGTGACCCATTCAGGGCCACGACGTGCTTGGGCAAGGGCTTCTCCTGGTGGGGGCGCTCCGGATGCTGAGTTCCATGATACTCCATACCGGGGGGGAGCTCCAGAATGGGGGTGTTTGGATCGCGAAGGACACGAAGAGGGGCGAAAATGTCCTGGTTCGTGTGAGGATGGAATGGGTTGGGGTAGCCCTGGGGTGAGTGCCGGCAGGCGACGCGGGAGAGGGCGGGCGACTAA
>JBBQIE010000714.1:0-1710 GCA_038324625.1 Anaerolineae bacterium
CATCACCGGCGTCTCGGTGGCCGGCGGCGTGGCCCCCGGGGGTCCCAGCAGCCGGGCCCCCGCCAGGCGGCATTCCGCCCCCTCCACCAGGGCGTCGAAGACGATGAACACCGTGCCCGGCCCCTCGACGGCAGTGAACTCCAGGCTCAGCCGCTGCCATCCCGCCTGCCGCCCCGGCTCGGACCAGGCCACCCCTTCCTCGGTGGGTGAGACCGCGCCCCGACCGTCGTATCCCAGTCGGGCCCCGAGCAGCCCCTCTCCGCCCCCGGCATCCAGGTAGACGTCGGCCTGCAGAAGATATGGCCCCGGCTCCAGCCGGCGGAACCGCTGCCACAGCCCGGCCACGCACGGCCCCACCGGGCAGGTTAGGCTCAGGAAAGTCTCCCCGGGGCGGCGGTCGAAGCCGGCATCCGACTCCGTGACCTCGAAGAACTCCCACCCCTCCGGAGCCCCATGGGAGTCCAGCCGCTCTAGGGTGCCGTTGGCCAGCCAGTCCGCCCGGTCCGAGTAGGCCAGCGCCGGCACGAAGGGCTCGGTCACGGCCGTCTCGGAAGCCACCAACCCCTGGTTCGTCCCTTCCGCCAGGGTGAACACCCCGATGAAGGCCAGGCAGGCGAGCAGCAAGAACAACGCCCATGGGCTGCCACGGGCACGCCGACCTCTAGAAGTCCCTCCGCGCGACACCGGTCTCTCCTCTCGATCTCTGCCTTCGAGAGGGAGGCCTCACGCAAAGGCGCCAAGCCGCAAAGATTCTCCCTTTCCCTTCTTCTTTGCGCCTTGGCGTCTTTGCGGAGACTCCCCACCGGGCATACAAATTGCACCTTTGGCCCTTACAGGAGGAGACGTCAACCGGCTATGGTCAGCAGATCGCGTAGGTCCGTCGTCCCCTGCGGCTGCATTGTCGTGGCCGCCGTGCTCGCCTTCCTGGTCGGCGCCGGAGCCGCCCTCTTTCGGGACTCGGCCCTGGCCGACACCCTCGGCGCCGTCTTTAGCTCCAAGGGCCCCGTCTGGGCCGGCACCAAACCGGTCACCCTCCTGCTCCTGGGCACCGACCAGCGCCCGGAGGAAGGTGGCCCCTCCCGCAGCGACAGCATCATGCTAGCCCTCTTCGATCCGGCCGCCAAGCGGGTCTCCGTCCTCTCCATACCCCGCGATCTCTGGGTGACCATCCCCGGCCACGGCGAGAGCCGCATCAACACCGCCTTCTTCCGCGGCCAGGCCTACGATCTACCCAACGCCGGCCCGGGACTGGCGGCCCTGACCATCGAGTATAACTTCGGGGTGCCGGTGGACTACTGGGCCACGGTGGACTTCCAGGGCTTCGTGGAGATGGTGGATGCCCTGGGCGGCGTCACCGTGGACGTACCCTATTACATCGTGGACTCCGAGTACCCCGACGGCAACTACGGCACCATCGAGCTGCGCATCCCCGCCGGGGCACAGCACATGGATGGGGCCCTGGCCCTCCAATACGCCCGCACCCGCCACGGTGACTCGGACTTCGATCGGGCCAAACGCCAGCAGCAACTCCTCCGCGCCGCCCTGGACCGGGCCCTCAGCCCCCAGGTTCTGCCCAAGCTGCCCCGGCTGGTATCGGCCCTCTCCGGAGCGGTAGAGACCAATGCCGGGGCGGAGGCGCTCCCGGCCCTGGCCGGGTGGGCCGTTCAGGCCGGCCAAGTCGCCCTCGACACCCGCGTCATTGACCGGGAC
>JBBQIE010000715.1:0-1701 GCA_038324625.1 Anaerolineae bacterium
GTCATCACTCGCCTGGGTGAGCGCCTGAGCGTGGACCACCGCTTGCCCGCCGATGCAGTGAAGCGCACTCTCGACGCCATCTCCGATTACCTCTCCGAGGCCAGGGCCCTGGGGGCCGGCCGGGTCGTGGCGGTGGCCACGGCGGCGGTGCGGGAGGCGGTCAACGCCGCCGATCTCCTGGACCCCCTTTGCCGGCAGGATGGGGTCGAGGTCCGAGTGGTCAGCGCCGAGGAAGAGGCCCGCCTGACCCTACTGGGGGTCCTGAGCGCCCCCGCCTTGGCGGACCAAAGCCTGGTGGTGCTGGATGTCGGGGGCGGCAGCACCGAGATCATCGCCGGAGATCGCCAATCGGAGCGGGCGGTGGCCGGGATGAAGATGGGGAGCGTGCGCCTGAGCCGATTGGCCGGCGACCCTACCTCGGCGAGTGAGGTGGACCCCTTGGTGGAAAGGGCCGCCGCCATCCTGAGGGAGTCCTCCATCCATCTGCCGACCGTGACGCCCCAAGAGCAGTTGGTGGGGGTGGGTGGCACTATCACCTCCCTGGCGGCGGTGGACTTGGGCCTGGCGGAGTTCGATGCCGTCGCTCTGGAAGGGCATTCGCTGTCGTCATCTCGCTTGCTAAGCCTGGCGAAAATGATCGCCGACATCCCGGTGGGCGAGCGCACCTCCTTGGCTGGGCTACCCTCGGGGCGGGAGGACACCATCGTCTCCGGAGCCGCCGTTGTATTGGCCTGTATGGAGGCTTTGGGCACCCCCTCGCTGCGCGTCAGCACTCGCGGCCTGCGCTACGGGTTGCTGGCCCAGGCCGACAGTCCCTCCTGACCGATTAGTGCGATACGACATTTGCCAAGTCATCACTATCTTCGCTAGACTGTCGGAGTCCTAGTCGTCATCGGCGTTCGGGCACCTGGTGCTCGCGCCCACGAGTTTCTACACGCCCCAGACCCGGAGGAGTACCAAAGTGGATCAGACCAAACCCGTGCAGGTGGACCGCAAGACTCTGGAAGACTGGCGTCCCCTCTACACCATCGCCACCGCGGCCGAGCTTCTTGAGCTGCACCCCCGCACGCTCCGTCTGTACGAGCAGGCGGGCCTGATCAAGCCGGCCCGCAAGAACAACCGGCGCTTCTACTCCAACTCCGACCTGGAATGGGTGCGCATCGTCCGACACCTGATCCACGATGAGGGCCTCAACCAGCAGGGGCTGCGGCGCATGTTGGCCATGGTCACCTATTGGCAGGTGACCGACGGCGAGCCCCCGGAGGGCGATGTCTGCCGAGGGCGGGCCAGCCGCACCAGCCCTTGTTGGGACGGCAACGGGTCCGAGGACAGCATCTGCCACTCTTGCAGCATCTACCTGGCCGCGCGGCTGGAGATCATCCAGCAGGACGGAATGGGGTCTGAATAGACAGTAACCGAGTGACCGGCCTCTAGCCTCCTCCTATGGGCGGGTAGAGGCCGAGATTATCGCCGGGCCCCACTGCGTCGTCCTTGCCGGCCAAGGCGCCGTTGTGGCTGATGATGGTCACGTCTCCCGGAGCCAGCCCCAGACGCTCAATGACTTCCCCAATGAGGGTGCCCGCGGGCACCCTCATCTCTATTACCGCTACATCTCCGGCGAGGCGCCGAAGCCCTTGACCGAGGTGGATGGTCAGGGTGATCTCCTCCGGGCTCTGCCGGCTCACAGGAGATCCGCCACCC
>JBBQIE010000716.1:0-1698 GCA_038324625.1 Anaerolineae bacterium
CTGGGGCTGGCCCGGCTCGTGAGCTCCGCCGCTCAAGACACCCCCACGCCCGAGGGCCCACCACCGACCGATACCCCCATTCCTCCCACCTCTACGCCCGCCGGCCCCCCGCCCACCGCCACCCCCATTCCCCCCTCGCCCACCCCGACGGACACCCCCGTGCCGCCGGTGAACTGGCGGGTGATTGGAACCCGGCAATTGACGCCCTGCGAGAATGGGTTCGGCCATACCCTTTTCATCAACGTGGTGGACCTCGGCGGCAACGGCATCCCCGGTGTGCCCCTGCTGGTGGAGTGGGGAGGCGGCTCGGAGATCATCTACACCGGGGCCAAGCCGGACAAGGGGCCGGGATGGGCGGAGTACCCCATGTATGGGGGCTACACCGTGCGGGTCTACAACGATACCAGCGACGTCACGCCCGAGCTGTCCACTCACCTGCCGGAGAGCCAGCGCTGCGAGGAGACGAATGATAACGTGGCCAATTGCTACGGTCACTACTCCTACGAGGTGATCTTCCAGCGCACATACTAGGACGCCGTGTCATACCTGACCCCACCACCAACGCTCATCTGGAGTTGCCCTTTGCCCAACCAGCCCTTGACCCTGGAGCAATACGAGAGCCTCTACCCGCCCCGTGACCTCCCCCCCGGCGCCGAGGTCACCCGGGTGGCCCCCAGCCCCACCGGCAAGCCCCACATCGGCACCGCCCTTCAAGCGGTGATTGACCGGGCCCTGGCCGACAAGACGGGCGGCCTCTTCCTCCTGCGCATCGAGGACACCGACCGCAAGCGCCTGGACCGCCAGGCGGTTCATGCCATCGTCGAGGCCCTGGAATGGCTGGGCATGGCTCCCGACGAGGGACCGGAGGAGGGCGGCGCCTACGGCCCCTACGTCCAGAGCGAGCGCCTGCCCATCTACCAAGCGGCCGCCGATTGGCTGCTGGAGCAGGGCTACGCCTACCGCTGCTTCTGCACCTCCGAGCGCCTGGAGGAGGTCCGCAAGGGGCAGCAGGCCGCCGGACAACTGCCCATGTACGACCGCCACTGCCGGGACGTGGACCCGGCGGAGGCGGCTCGACGCTTCCAGGCCGGCGAGCGCTGCGTGGTCCGCCTCATCGTCCCCGACTACGGCCCCATCGCTTTCGACGATCCGCTCCGGGGGGAGATCGCCTTCGAGCCGTCTCAGATTGACGATCAGGTGCTCCTCAAGTCGGACGGCTTCCCCACCTATCACCTGGCGGTGGTAGTGGACGACCACTTCATGCGGGTGACCACCGCCGTCCGCGGGGAGGAGTGGATCTCCTCGGCTCCCAAGCACGTCCTCCTCTACCGCTACTTCGGCTGGGAGATGCCCCGCGTGCTCCACACCCCCCTCCTCCGGGACGAGAGCCGCCGCAAGCTCTCCAAGCGCAGCGGGGACGTGTCCATCGAGGCCTTCCGGGCCCAGGGCTACCTGCCCCAGGGGTTCCGCAACTTCCTCACCCGCCTCATCTGGGCCCACCCGGAGGAGAAGGACCTCTACCCCTACGAGGAGTTCGTGAGGCTCTTCCAGGTCGAGGCCCTGTCTAAGGCGGGGCCGGTAGCCGATCATGACCTGCTGGAGTTCATCAGCGGCCAGTACCTGCGGGAGCTGGACCCGGCCGAGTTCTACTCCGCCCTCTGTCAGTGGCTGGAGCGGCTGGAGTCCCTGGACGAGGGA
>JBBQIE010000717.1:0-1687 GCA_038324625.1 Anaerolineae bacterium
GCCACGCTCATGATCTGGCACTTCCCCGTGGGACAACGCTTGTCCAGGATGTGGGTCAGGTACTCGTCCCGGAAATAGCGCAGGGTGCTCATCACCGGCGAGGGCGTGAGCTGTCCCAGGGCGCACAGGGAGGCGTCCTTCATCTCCTGAGCGATCTTGGGCAGGGCCTCCAGATCGGCCATGGTGCCTTCGCCCTCGGTGATGCGGCGGATCACATCCAGCATCCGCTGTCCCCCCACCCGACAGGGCACGCACTTGCCGCAGGACTCCGAGGAGGCGAACTCGAGGAAGAAGCGGGCGAACTCCACCATACAGGTTTCTTCGTCCACCACGATCATGCCGCCCGAACCCATGGTGGCCCCGGCCGCGGTCAGGGAGTCGTAGTCAATGGGAGTATCAAGCAGGGAAGCGGGCAGACAGCCGCCCAACGGTCCCCCCGTCTGGACCGCCTTGAACTTCTTGCCCCGAGGCATTCCCCCACCGATGTCGAAGATGATCTCCCGGAGGGTGACCCCCATGGGCACCTCGATCAACCCGGTGTTGTTCACCTTCCCGGTGAGGGCGAACACCTTGGTGCCCTTGCTGCGCTCGGTGCCGATGGAGGCGAACCATTCCGCCCCTCGGTTGAAGACCACCGGCACGTTGGCCCAGGTCTCCACATTATTGATGTTGGTGGGCTTGCCCCACAGGCCGGAGACGGCGGGGAATGGCGGCCTCGGTCGGGGCTCGCCTCGGCGGCCCTCGATGGAAGCCATGAGCGCCGTCTCCTCCCCACACACGAAGGCCCCCGCGCCTTCCTTGATGTGGAGCTCGAAGTTGAAGTCGGACCCCAGAATGCCCTCTCCCAGGAAGCCATACTCCTTTGCCTGGGCTATGGCCGTCCGCAGATGCTCGATAGCCAGAGGGTACTCAGCTCGGCAGTAGATGTAGCCTTCATCGGAGCCGATGGCATAGGCCCCGATGAGCATGCCCTCGATGACGGTGTGCGGGTCGCCCTCGAGGATGCTCCGGTCCATGAAGGCCCCGGGATCCCCCTCGTCGGCGTTGCAGATAATGTACTTCTTGTCACCCTTGGCGTTGCGGGCGAACTCCCACTTCATGCCGGCGGGGAACCCGGCCCCGCCTCGCCCCCGGAGCCCGGCCGCCTTCGCTTCCGCCAGCACCTCGGTGGGGGTCATCTCGTTGAGCACCCGGGCCAAGGCGGCGTAGCCGTCGCGGGCGATGTACTCGTCAATGGACTCCGGGTCAATGATGCCGCAATTCCGCAGCGCCAGGCGAAGCTGCTTGCCGTAGAAAGGAATGTCGGAGTAGCTCGGCACCGCCTCGTGGGTTGCCGGCTCGTGGTAGACCAGGCGCTCCACCACCCGGCCTTTGACCAGGGTCTCTTCGACCAACTCGGGGACGTCGGAGGGCTGCACTCGGCAGTAGAAGGTGCCCTCGGGGTATATGGTGACCACGGGCCCCATGGAGCAGAAGCCCCGGCACCCGGTCTCCAGCACCCTCACCTCGTCGGCCAGCCCCCGGCGGACGACCTCCGCCTGAAGCTCGCGTAGCGTCTCCAAGGACTCGGCCGACTGGCAGCCGGTTCCGCCGCATACCAGCACGTTGGCTCTGTAGGACTGAGCCATCAGTTACCTCCCACGTCCAGCCGACCCACCACCCACTCGTCCACCACTTGACCCTTCTG
>JBBQIE010000718.1:0-1679 GCA_038324625.1 Anaerolineae bacterium
CCAGGGGTGGGGGTAGGAGGGGGCGGAGGGGTAGCCGTGGGCATCGGGAGCGACGTCGGCAATACCACCGGGGTGGGAGCGGCCGTGGGCGGAGCCGGGGAAGGCGTACTCTGGACCGGAGGAGTCAGTGCGGGCTCCGGAGAAGGGGCAGGTGAACAGGATGAGGCGATCAAGACCACGGCAAGAGCGATGGCGATCAGCACCAGCGAGGCAGGGTCCAGGAGAGAGAACTGGGGATGGTCGCGGTTCCAGTATGATGGCATGGTCACTTACTTCCAATTCTCGATTTGCCGGCTTCCCTGACCTGCCGGGTGATCCCGACAGGGGGGTGAGCCGACGATTTTCGACGGTGCCGGCACGCCCCGTTCCCGTGGTTGCAGGGGGCGGCTCGGGTAGCCGTCCGGAGCGGTGCCGGTGGCAGAATCCAGAAAAAGCAAGAGAGGGACCAATAGATCTACGGCCGGCGACGCCCCTTGCCCTGGGAGGTTATCCGCCTCAGCCGGGCCAGGGACTGCTGAAGCTCCTCTTCCGTCGGCTGGGCATCGCCGTAACGGGCACGGTAGTAGTCGTCGGTGATGGCTGCCAGCTCCTCCTCCAGGGCCGGCCACCGGGCAACCAGGAGGGACTGGTACTCCCTGGGGGTGGCGGAGAGGGGCCGAGCCTCGCCCCGCCGGGCGCCCCAAACCAGCAGCCGGCCGTACATCTCCCGCATCGTCCTGGGAGGCTGCGCCACACCCGAAATCCGGCGGAGCAGACGGGCCAGGGCGGGCCATCGGGAGGTAAGCAGCCTGAGCATCCAGCGGAGGATGCCCCACGGGTCGAGGTGCCAGTGCCACGGTATCTTCTCCCGGGTCACGTCGCCGCTGGCCGGGCTCCGGCGGAACCAGCGCCAGCTACGGACCCAGCTGTAGAGGCTGACCAGGATCATCACTATCCAGGCGCCAGTAAAGAGATATCGTCCGACTTCCCTAAGCTCCTCAGGCATGGAGAAGAAGGGATTATCCATGGGGTGCGGGGCAGGGGCTTCCGGCGGAGGCTCCATCGGCACGATCACGGGCGGCTTGTCTAGCCCCAGGAGGTGGGCAATCCAGGCCCACAGGGCATTAATGGCCGGTTGCGCCACCCCGAAGTACCAGTCCCTCAGGGCCGCGGCCAGCCCCTCCCAGTAGGTAAGGAACAGGGCGGTCAGCCCGAAACCTATCACCAGGGCAGCCACCCCTATCACCATGGACCAGCCGCCCCAGGCCCCCTCCGTGCCCCCCAGCCCGTCCTTCCGGGCCATCACCTGGCGGGCCATGGCCGAGGCGGCCAGGCCGAAGAGGGCGTATGCGCCGAAGGCGATGGCCAGGTAGCCCGAACTCAGCCCGTTCAGCCCCCCCAGCAGGGAGACGACCAACAGGACGGCGGCCCCCTCCATGAAGCGGGTGGGGAGCCTGTTCGACTCCACGCCGCCGCGGGCCAGGGACGTTCCTCTCCACCAGAGGAAGATATCCACAGCCACCAGCCATACCAGGGCTGGGATGGTGGTGACAGACCTCCTGGTGTCGACAGCGGAAGCCTGGGTCCAGGCAGGGTCCATCAGGGAGAAAGCGGGGTACATCTCCCACCAGACCACCCAGGCGAGGCAGGCGACCGCCCCCGCCAGGTTGAGGAAGACGGCCAGGCTGGCCAACCAGGGT
>JBBQIE010000719.1:0-1677 GCA_038324625.1 Anaerolineae bacterium
CCGCGATCCCCGCGTGAGGCTCGATATGGATGCCCCGCGAACGCATGGAGGCGATTCTACGCGGGGCCGCCACCACCGGCAAAGCTCGGGCGGGCCCGCCCTGGCCCGCTCGCCCCATACCCGTTGGAACGGGGCCTAGAGGCCGCGGCGGAAACGGCTAGCCAGCCGCTCCACTTCCCGCTGGCACTTCAGACACATGGTCGCATCCGGGAGGGCCTCGAGTCGTTCTTGCTCCACCGGCTGCCCACATCTCTCACAGGTGCCATAGGCGCCGGCCTCGAACATCCTCATGGCCCGCTCCACCGCCTCCAGTCGCTCCTGGGCCGATTCGAGGAAGGCCAGAGTCTTCTCGTGCTCGTAGATGTCGGGGTCGCCCTCTTGGGTGCTGGCGTCAGTCTCGGTCTTCAGCAAGTCTCGCAGGCGCTGAATCTCTTCGAGCAAGTCCTGTCGCTCTCCCTCCAGACGACGCCGGTTCTCCAGTTGCTGCGCCTCAGAGGCCATTACACCCTCCAACCTTGTCCAAATCTCGTCACCGATTTCACAATACGCTTCCAGATCGGCCTACCCGGCGCCAGACTAAGTCCTCGCCGGCACCGCCGACCGACCCTCGATATGGCCGACTATGATAGCACCTCCGATCCTTTCCGGCAACAGTCGTCCAGCCCTGAGACAGGATCGGGTTTGACAGGCCCGGTGGTCGTGGCTAGGCTCCCCGCCATTCGAGCCTGGGAGTAGGATAGTGCCATGCCCCTCGAAGTGATAGATATCAAGACCTTCTTTGGCAGTTGGCCCAAGCAGTCACTCGACGTGACCCCGGCCGACTTGCTGGAGAATATGCAACGGCGAGGCATCAGCCGCTCAGTCACCGTGTCCTCCACGGCCATGCTCTACGACGAGGTCAGCGGCAATCAGGAGACCTTGTCCGAATGCGCCGCCGACCCGGCCCTCATCCCCGCCGCCACCCTCCATCCGCACAACTACCTGGAGGCGGAAGGGCACATCCCCGCTCTGCGGGAGCAGGGGTTCCGAGCCTTCCGCTTCTTCAACGCCCTCGAAGGGTATGGCCTGGGGCTATACTGCCTGACGCAGATGCTGCGGGAGTCGGCTCAGGCCGGGCTACCTTGTATCGCGGACGCAATCACCGTGGAGGACCCCTACCGCCTGGCGCGCCTATCCGAGGAGACGGGGGCCACCATCATCTGCACCGGCCTGGGGTACAGCCACGAGGCCGAGGTCATCGCCCTGGCGCGGGACTTCCCCCGTGTCTATTTCGATGCCGGCCGTTTGACCGGGCCAGACGGTATCCGGCTCTTCTGTCGCCACGCCGGCGCCCATCGGCTGGTCTATGGCTCCGGCTACCCCCTCGACGACACCCTGCCCTCTTTGCTCCTTCTCCAGCAGGCGGACATCACCGAGGAAGAGCGTCGCCGGATCGCTTCCGAGAACGTCAGGGAGCTGTTGGGACTATGAACCTTAAGATGCCTAAGATAGACACCCACGTTCACTGCGGGCCCTACAACGTCGCCCTCATTCGCCAGACCGACTTCGATAGCCTGGTCGGAGACCTCATGCCCCCCGCCGGCATCCGCATCGCCTGCATCTCCCATACCGAGTCCGTCTTCCACGAGATGACCGGGGGCAACCGGAAGCTCTTCCAGGCCCTGGAGCGGTACCCCC
>JBBQIE010000720.1:0-1677 GCA_038324625.1 Anaerolineae bacterium
CGGGCCCAGATTACCAGCCAGGCCGGCCCGGACTGGACCCGGCGGAGGCGGAAGGGCGACTCGGCGAGCAGGGTCTCTACCTCGGTGGGGGTGTAGCTGGCCAGAATGGAGCCGGCCGGCTCGTTGGCGCCGCGAATGGGACTGGGCACCACGAACTCCCGAGCGAAGAGGGTCAGCCAGTAGAAGGCCCGGCGAGCGTCGCGGCGGCCATCGAAGATCAGCACCTGTCCGCCCGGCTTGAGGACGCGATGGATCTCCTCCAGGGCGGCGCCGGGGGCGGACCAGTGGTGGAGTGACCCGGAACTGACCACGAAGTCCACGCTGTCGTCATCGAACGGCAGATGCTGGGCCTCGCCGGCCCGGAACTCGATGTGGTCGCCCAGACCTTGGGCCTTGAGGTTGCCGGAGGCCAGGTCCAGCATCCCCTGGGAGACGTCCACCCCGATGAGGTGCAGGTCCGGGAAACGAGCGGCGATGTCGGCGAGGAGGTAGCCCGGTCCGCACCCGACGTCCACCAGGGTGCCCTCGGGTCCATAGTGAGCCAGTTCCTCGATCATCAGAGACCGCAGGGCCCGGAACTGAGGCGAGGTGCCGCTGAAGCGGTTGTAGGCCTCGGTGAGCTCGGCCTCCTCGATGCCTTCCTGGCTGGGCCTCCGGGGCACCTTGAGCCGAGGGTAACCGAAGAACCCGAGCACGGCCCCGAGAATGACCGACGCCGAGAGCACTTTCCCTTTCACGTGTAGAGCCTCCTATGCGATGATGCCACTGACAATGAGAGCCGGGCCGGATCGGGCCGAGCTGCTTACAGGATAGCGCAATCCGTTGAGGACGTGAAGTGCGCGTAGCCTTGGGGCTGATTCGCTCTCGTGGGATGATACTCATGACAATCGCACCGATGGGCGGGAATGGTACGCGGAGGGTTGAGGGAACAAGGAACCTACGGTTATGATAGTTCTACGACACTCGGACTCCAATTCCAGGCCAAGCATGGGAGGTAGGAGCAGTGAACAAGCGAATCGTGATAGTGGGGGGCGGCAGCAGCGGTTGGAGCCCGAAGCTCCTGTCGGACCTCTTCCTAACCCCCGCCCTGTCGGAGGCCACGTACGTCATCCACGATCTCAACACGGCTAACGCGGAGCGCATCTGCCGCTTCGGCAAGAAGCTGGCGGCGGAGCTGGGAATGGGGGCGACCATCGAGAATCAGGGGGATGCCGATCGAGCCCTGGAGGGAGCGGACTTCGTCCTCGTCACCATCTCCACTGGGGGACTGGCGGCCATGGGCCACGATCTGGCCATCCCCGAGGAGTACGGCATCTACCACACCGTTGGGGACACGGTGGGGCCCGGGGGCTGGGCCAGGGCCCTGCGCAACGTACCCGTGTTCATAGATCTGGCGGAGCGGGTGAATCGCCTGGCCCCGAAGGCCGTCATCCTGAACTACACCAACCCCATGGCCCAATTGACGAAGGCCCTGGCATTGACCACCGACCGGCCGGTGGTCGGCCTCTGTCATGGGCTATTCGAGGCCCTGGCGGTCCTGCAGCGACTGCTCGACCTGGAGAGGGAGGATGAGATCAGCGCCGTCTACGGCGGCATCAACCACTTCTTCTGGATCACTTCCCTTGCCATTCGCGGTGAGGACGGCTACCGGATGCTGGCGGACAGACTCGACGGCCG
>JBBQIE010000721.1:0-1675 GCA_038324625.1 Anaerolineae bacterium
CATCCAGACCATCCACGATCTGCGACCGCCACCCCCTGTGGTGGCCCGGAGCCGGGAGTGGCGACCCTACGGCATCCTCCTGTACCGCTACCTGGACGGATTGCCGGATGAGAAGATCCAGGCGGACTTGGCCATCTCCGAGCGCCAGTTCTTCCGCGACCTCAAGGCGGGCGTGGCCCTGCTCACCTCCGCCCTCCAGGCCAAGGCAGCGCCGGCCGACGAGGGAGAGCCGGACGCCCTCACCGCCAATCTGGAGGGCATCGGGCTCCTCCTGGAACGCCTGGACCTCAATCACTTGGGTCGGACTACCCTGCCGGTGATGCAAGAGCTGGCCCGCGCCCGCGACCGGGTGGTGACTCTGGACCCCTCGGACGTCCCCGCCGTGGCCGTGGCCGACGCCGCTCTCTCCCGTCAGGCCCTCATCAGCGCCCTGTCCCACGCCCTCCGCTACTCGAAGGCCGAGGTGCAGGTGGAGGTGGTCCCCTCGCTGCAGACGCAGGCCCTCTACCTCCGCTACTCTCAATCCGAGCCCGAGGATCGCCTGGGGGAGAGCGAGGCCCTGGCCCGCGCCCAGCGGCTCCTGGAGCAACAAGGAGGGGGGCTGCAACAGGTGGCCCTGGCCGGTGGGGAACGGCTACTGGGGCTGCACTGGCGTAAGTTCGAGGAGCCGGCCGTCCTCCTGGTGGACGATAACCCGGGCATGTTACGCTTGTTCGAGCGCTACCTGGCCGGGCACGGCTATCGGGTGATGACCACCGCCGAGGGGGCCCGCGCCCTGGGCCTGGCCCGGGAGAGCCGGCCCCGCCTGATCGTCCTGGACGTGATGATGCGGGACCTGGACGGCTGGGCCGTCTTGCAGCAGCTCCGAGCCGAGCCGGACACCCGGGACATCCCCATCCTGGTGTGTTCGGTGATCAACGAGCCGGAGCTGGCCCTGACCCTGGGGGCCACCGCCCTGGTGAAAAAGCCCGTCAGCCGGGAGCAGTTGCTCGATGCCGTCTCCGGCATCATCGGCATCTGACCACTCTATTCGCACCACTCATGTCCTGGTTCGTGTGAGGATGGAATGGGTTGGGGTGGCCCTGGGGTGAGTGTCGGCAGGCAACGCGGGAGAGGGCGGGCGACTAAAGGCGCCCGCTGAGGGCCTTCGGCCAAGAAGACCGTGTGGCCTCTACCCTGGCCGAAGGCCTTCAGCAATAGGCACGGCAGTGTCCGCGGCGGCCTTCAGACCGCCGCCCTCCCGTCGCCTGACATCACGCGAACCAGGACAGATTCGCACCACTAATGATTATCACGGAGGCGCCATCGCCATGCCGGTACGAGGAACCCGAAGGGAAGGGTCAGCCCTGACCGCCCTCCTGCTCGTCGCCGCCCTAGTGGCCGGCTGCACCGCCCCTACCCCATCTCCTACTCCCGCCCCCACCGCCACCCCAACCCCCATCCGGTTCGACGGCGACGCCGCCTACCAGATCGTCCTCGACCAAGTGGACTTCGGGGCCCGGCCCGCCGGGTCCGAGGCCGGCCTTCGCACCGGGGAATACATCATCGCCCGCTTACAGGAGGCCGGCTGGGCGGTGGAGGTGCAGGAGTTCACCTACCAGGGCACCGAGTGCCGCAACCTCACCGGCAAGGCCGGCTCCGGCCCCATCATCCTTCTGGGGGCCCACTACGACAC
>JBBQIE010000722.1:0-1668 GCA_038324625.1 Anaerolineae bacterium
TTCCGGGTAGATCACCACCAGCGGGTCCTGCCAGCGGGTCTGGATGCCCTCCATATTGGCCAGGAGGTCGCTCTCCAGGAGCTGCCCCCCGTCGCCCATGGAGTAGCCGAAGAGCGCCAGGGCCTCGGCGGAGTAGCCGCTGAGGCTGCTGAAGTCGGTGACGGCGCCCATCAACTCGCCCAGCCACTTCTGGAAGGCCGGGTCCACCACGTCCTCCACCCCGATGCGAGTGCGGCCGTAATACTCGCCGGCGGCGGCCACCATGGCCGCCAGGCCTCCCACGTTCCGCTGAGGGTTGGGCACCACCAGCTTGAAGTAGCCCCAGGAGGGGTCTCCCCCCAGCTCCGGCCAGCCCCCAGGGGCGGCGGCGGCATCGTGAATGGTGCTCCAGTCTATGGTGCCGAAGTGCTCCCTCAGCACCTCGGCCCGGCTGGCATAGATGCCCCAGGTGAAGAGGGAGATGGCGATGGGCCGCGCCCGGTACTCCCCATCGGTGAGGAAGACGTCCCGCCCCAGCTTCTGCTTCTGGGTGAGGTTCACCAGCTCCACCAGGTAGCGGCTATCCGGGATCCAAGCGGTGGGGATGGGATCGAACTGACCGCGATCGAAGCGGCTCTTGGCCGCCAGCCCGTCCACCGCTTCCACCTTCACGGTAATGGGCACGCCGTCGAGCTTGTGGCTCCCGGCGTTGAAGGCCTCCGCCGCCTCCAGCACCCAGGCTTCCACCGGCAAGGCGCAGGCTACCCGCACCTCCAGGGCCTGCTGGCGTTCGGGCTCGAGGGACCCGGCACTGCCACTTCGCATCAGCAGGGAAACCCCCACGATGCCAAGGGCGATGACGATGACCAGCACGAAAACTACGCGCGTCCTATTCATGGGTCCCTCTAAGCCCTACCACCAAGCCTGATAATGCCGATGAGCGGCCGCCCTACAAGCCCAGCCGCTGCCGGCGCTCGGCCAACTGCCCGTCTATCTCCCGCCGGTCCAACAGGTCGTCCATCTGGGCCTCGAGCCGGCCGGCAGCCATCTCGCTCCGCGCCTGGGCCTTGTCCAGCCGGGCCCGGATGGAGTCGGCCACCCGAGAGATGTCGCTGTCTCCCACCCCGACCAGCGAGTCCAACGAGTCCAACGCCCCCTGAGCGATCACCTTGGACTTGGCCAGCTCCAGGAGGGTCCGCAGCTCCTCGCGCTCCTGGCGGATGGTGGAAAGCTTGGCCTCCAGCTTCAGCCGGGAATCCTGGAGCTTCTGGTACTCGGCCCGCTGCCTCTCCACCTGCTCGCGGTAGCTGTCAGCCAACCGCTGGGTGGAGTTGAGCTTGCTCTGGGCCGCCATCGCCAGGTCCTCGCGCTTCTCGACCAGGAGGACGTCAATGTTGCGGTCCAGTTCCCGAGCCTTGCCGTCGAACTCGGCGTACTTGCGCTCCAGGGTCTTCAGTTGGCCGCCCACGGTGGCGACGGCATCCTCCAGGTCTTCGAGGCTGTCCTCGACCTGGCGGATGTACTGGTCCACCACGGCGATCGAGTTCGACTGCAGAGCCCGATCCACCAGCGAGTGCAGGTTGGCGCTGATGAGAGTCTGTACTTTCTCCAATAGCGAAGCCATCATATACCTCCATTTCGTAGTCTGGTCGGCTTGACCGAATCCTCGATATCCGTCGCTTCCGGTGC
>JBBQIE010000723.1:0-1665 GCA_038324625.1 Anaerolineae bacterium
TCTGAAGGCCGCCGCGGACACTGCCGTGCCTATTGCTGAAGGCCTTCGGCCAGGGTAGAGGCCACACGGTTTTCTTGGCCGAAGGCCCTCAGCGGGCGCCTTTAGTCGCCCGCCCTCTCCCGCGTCGCCTGCCGGCACTCATCCCAGGGCCACCCCAACCCATTCCATCCTCACGCGAACCAGGACATTTTCGCCCACTTTCGTGTCCTTCGTGATCCAAATCCATACCCCTAACCGACCCGCGCCCTCACCTCGTCCCGCGTGGGGCGGGCCCGCACCAGCGATTGCAGCTCCTTGCCCTCATCTCGACTGGCGCCGGCCGCCAGTACCCCGGCAAGACGCCCCTCTCGAAGGCAGTAGATGGTGTACTTACCGCCCTCGAAAGCACCGCCGGACAGGGTCTCTTCCCAGGAGGACAGGTCCCCCCACACCTCGATCTCCAGGTCGAACATGTCGGAGAAGAAGTAAGGCAGGGTGGTGTAGGGCTTCTCCTCCCCGGCCATATTGCGCCCCGCCCGAAGGCCCTGGGATCGAGCCACGTCCCAGTGTTCCACCCGGAGCCGCCGGCCGAAGGTGGGGTCCGGCCAGGCGGCGATGTCACCGGCAGCGTAGATGCGCTCGTCGCTGGTGCGCAGGTACTCATCCACCACCACCGCGCCCCGCTCATCCAGCTCCAGGCCCGCCTCTCGGGCCAGGCCCGTGTTCAGCTCGATGCCCAGGCCCATCACCACCAGGTCCGCGGCCAGGGTCTCGCCGCTGTCAAGAATCACCCTCTGTACGTGGTCATCGCCTTCCATCCGCTGGATGCGGGCCCCTTCGACCAGCCGCACTCCCCGGTCTCGGAACATCCCCTCCAGGAAGTGCCCGTACTCCTCCGAGGTCAGGCGCTCCTGAAGTCGCTCCTCCGGGAAGACCTGGGTCACCTCCGTGCCCATCTGGGTGAGCGAAGCCGCCACCTCCGACCCGATAAAGCCGCCCCCCAGGACCACTGCCTTCCGCCCCGGACCCGCCGCCCGGCGGATGCCCTCCGAGTCCTCGAGGCTCCGCAGAGTGAAGACGCCGGCAAGATCGGCGCCGGGAAGGTCCAGCGACCGGGCCCGCCCGCCAGTGGCCAGCAGCAGCCTCTCATACTCCAGGGCCCGACCGCCGTCGAGGGTCACCTTCCGGTCGGCAGGGGACAGCTTGGTCACCCTGGTGCTCTCCATGACCTCGATGTGGTTCTCATCGTAGTAGCCCGCGTCCTTGAGGTATACCTTGTCCAGCTTCTCCTCACCGCGCAGGTAGCCCTTGGACAGGGGTGGACGCTGGTAGGGGAGATGCGCCTCCCCGGCTATGAGGAGCAGGCTGCCGTCGGCATCCACCTTGCGGATGTTCTCCGCCGCTCGCCCCCCGGCCAGCCCCCCGCCGACGATGATGTATTGATAACGTTCCATATCACTCTCCTTTCACACTTTAGCTGCCTAACCCATCACCAATGACGCCTCACTTGCCCGTCAGTCTACCACCTCCGGCCCGCCCTGTCTCCCGTGGCCCGGCGGTGATGAGTGTATCGCATTCTCGGGGCAGGGTCCGCGCTTCCACCACCCGGCATCAGCACGTCATGTTGAGAACCCCATGCCGCACGGCGCCATACCTGGAGCCTATGGCCAAAATCCGTAGGGGCGA
>JBBQIE010000724.1:0-1655 GCA_038324625.1 Anaerolineae bacterium
ACCGATCCGGAGGGCATCGCTGCCTAAGATGTCGGCCGACCATCAGCGCCACCAGGGCCGCCAGACCGGCGCCCACGGCCGCCATAGAGGCCCGGTCCACGATCTCCTCCACTCGAACCCCCTCGGGGCTCACGCTAATGACGGCCACGGGCCTGGTGTTGCCGTGCCCCTCCGAGGGCGCCCCGTCATCACCCACTGGCCCGCCGTGGGTATAGGTGACTCGTGCCACCGGAATCACGGTCCGATCACCCACGGTGTAGGGATCGCCGAAAGCCGCCCGCACCAGGTTGGCGTTCTTGAAGTGGTCCAGCCACTGAAACAGCCTCTCCATGCTCAACCCCTTTCCCTCACAGCCTCGGCGTCCCCTGCCGACGGCGCCACTCTACCACCGCCAGTGCTGCCAACAAGATGGCGACCACTCGGAGGCTCACCCATCTCGGGCTGACCGGCAGGGAGTAGCGCCGGCCGAGAGGGTCCGTCACCCTCACCGCCGCCGGCCGGACGTGAACCCAAGCGCACATCCGGGCCGTGGGTGGGCCCTCGGACGGTACCGTCACCCTGCCCTTGGCCGCCCGGAGAACCCAGGCGGTGGGCTCCAACTGGTAGCCTCGCGCGAAGTATGGTCTCCCGTACTGGTGCTCCAGGGTCAACGGTCCAATGGCGATCTTCATGTGCCTACCCTCACGGGCGACTCCTGGAAACGGCCTTCCTCCAGCCACCGTCGCACCAGCGCCTCCTCGGCCTCCTCACCCGACACCAGCCCGTCCAGGACGGCATCCCGCAGCCGATCGAGAATACCGCTGAAGATGGGCCCCGGCTTGAGTCCCCAATCCCGCAGGTCCTGCCCGGTGAGGATGGGCTTCACCTTTCGCCACTCCGACTGGTACCGTCGCAGCCGATCTCGGGCCAGGCGGTCCCCGGCGACGGCGAACGCCGCCAGAAGCACCGCGGGCGAGAACCTCCGCAGCCGGCGATCCACCTGGCTGGGTGACAAATCGGCGACGGCGAGGACTCCCAAGGCCTCACGCAGAAGCGGTATCCCGTGCAGCGCTTGCACCAAGGGCTTGCGAAAGTGCAGCCGGACCACCAGATCCTCGATCTGCTCGGGGGTGGCCTTCCAGGCCAACAGGCAAAGGTAGACCTCGGGCAGCTCCGAGCGATCCACCCCGAAAGCCGGCGCCGTCGTCCGCGCCGTCTCCGCCGCCGCCCCTCTCTCAGCGTCGAAGGAAAGCCCCTCGCCCAATTGCGGCCAAACGTCGAACTCCACCAGTCGGGCCAGAGCCCGCTCCGGGGTCTCCTCCTCGAGGATGAGCATCAACTCGGAGGCCACTCGTTCCCCGGAGGTACGCTTCAGAAGCTCCACCGCGTCGTCAATGAGCTCGGCGGTCCGCGGCTCTATGCTGAACCCCAGCCTGGCCTCCAGCCGTACCGCCCTGAGAATGCGGGTGGGGTCCTCGACGAAGGAAAGGCTGTGCAGCACCCGGATGATGCCGGTGTCTAGGTCTCGCAGGCCCCCAAAGAAGTCCAATACCTCCCCGAGTCGATCGGGATGCAGATCCAAGGCCAAGGTGTTGATGGTGAAGTCTCGGCGATGGAGGTCCTGCTTGATGGAGCTGCGCTCCACGATAGGAAGGGCACTGGGGCTCTCGTAGAAC
>JBBQIE010000725.1:0-1655 GCA_038324625.1 Anaerolineae bacterium
ATAGAGGCCGCGGGATCTAGTCCAGGTGCAGCAGCCAGGAGCCGACGTTCCCCACCGTGAGGCCGATGAGCACGGCAATGGCGATATCCCACTGGCCTAGGCCCACCAGCATCAGCAACAGCATCAGGGCCAGCATGGTGAGCCAGAACCGGGGCCGACTCTTCTGTTTGGGGGCCTCGGAGGCGGATCGCCTCACCGGTGCCGGGGTTCGCTTGGACAGGGTGGTTTTCTCCTCAGGCGGAACGTGCCGATGTGGTATGAGGCTGAGACGAGGCCCAGGGGCGCCTTATGGCGCTCGTACCCCGGTTGGGCCTCGACTTCGCCTCTCCCCGGAACGCGGCCTACATGAAGCGCTCGAAGCGGTCCTTGGTTACCTTGCAGATGGGGCAGCGCTCCGGAGGCTCTTCTCGGGCGCAGAGATAGCCGCATACTCGACAGCGCCACACCGGGTAGGCTAGGGATTGGATGCCGCGCTCGGCTGCCCGCTCACGGGCCTGCTTCCTCTCCTCCGGGGGCGGACGGCGCTCCGGGATGGAGCCGATAGCCTTCTCCCCTCGCACTACTTTCTCGCTGACGTACAAGCCGCAGTAGCAGCTATCGTAGTCGTTCAGGTCCGGGTCCCGGTAGTCGCAGGGGCAGATGATGTCCAGATCCTCTTCGCGGACACCTGAGGCCAGCCGGCAAGGGCAGTTCTGATACCCGTAGCGCCTCTCGTTCACCAGCAGCCCCTGGATCAGCTCTTTGGTGAAGGTGACGTCGGGGTTGAGGTGGTAGCCGGAGGCCCCTTGCTCCTTGGTGAGCCGCTCGTACAGGCGGTCCACTTCTTCCTGGGGAATCTCGGTGTCAGCCGGCATGGTCCGCCAACTCCCGGATCTTCTTCTCATCGTAGCCCACGATGGCCCTGTCATCGCCGATAACCAGGGTGGGGAAGGAGCGGGAGGGATTCCACTTGGCGACCTGGTCCATGATCTCGCTTCGGTCGTCGCCCTGAAGTAGGTCAACGTCCACGTAGGAGTAGGCCAGACCCAGTTCGTTGAGGAGGGCCTTGGTGCGTCGGCACCACACGCAGGTGCTGAGGGCGTACATGAAGATGTCGCCGGTTCCCTTGCCTTCGACTTTGGTCACATTGACGGCCATCGGTTATAAACCTCCTGAGTAAACTCATCGAGCGGCGGCCCCGCGGCCGGGGCCGCCGATGCTCCTACACCGGATATGGTACCACAGCCGGCAAGTCCTGTCTGCCGCGGCCGGCTATTGGATGCTGGGGGCGAGTCGCGTAGGGGCGCTGCGGAGCCGCGCTTTTTGCGGCGGAGCTGCGCCCTTTCCACGCGGGGGGAGGGCGCAGCTCCGGGCTGAAGCCCTCCGCGGCGCCCCTACCATTGTCCGCCTCCAGCCCCTAGCGCCTCCGCCCCTAAACTGGAATGCACCCTGGCTATTCGCCCCCCACTCCGATCTCCAGGGCGTCCTCGGCGTCCAGGAGGCGATAGGAGTTCAGGGCCGGGGCCACGGCCGCGCTCGCCTGGTCCGCGTCCAGTGAGGCTAGGTTCTCGTCCAGGATGCGCGCCAGGCGAGCCGGACGGGGAGCCAACATGCCCACGAGGTGGGGAATGTCGGTCACCTCCAGCAGGTTGGGCAGGTACAACTCCTCCATCTCC
>JBBQIE010000726.1:0-1652 GCA_038324625.1 Anaerolineae bacterium
CGGATCGGGCGCTACCGGCGGCGTGGGCGGCCGCGTCCCAGTCGTCGTTCTCCGGGCCCACGGGGGCGAAGCGGAACATCCCGTACTGGGAATTGTAGAGGTTGTGGTCACCAGTGGCCTTCACCCGGGCCCACATGCGGGCGGCCATCCGCTCCGCCACCAGGGCATACTCGGGATCGGCGGCCAAGTTGGTCATCTCGTGGGGGTCGTTCTCCAGATCGTAGAGCTCATCGTAGTCGAAGCCGTTGAAGACGTACTTGAAGCGGGGCTCCCAGAGAATGCGCTGGGTCCAGGCGAAACGCTGGCCCTGGAACTCGGCGAAGGCCTCATCCCGCCAACCCTCCGGCGTCTGCCCTTGGAGCCAGGGGACGAGGGAGCGGCCCTCGGCCGCCGGCAAGGGCTCGGCGCCGACCATCTCCAGGATGGTGGGAGCCAGGTCGTGGGTATTGGCCAGGCACGGGCAGACGGCGCCGGCGAGGCCCGGCCCGGGCCAACGGATGATGAGGGGAATACGGTAGCCCTCCTCGAAGGGGAAGACCCCCTTATGCAGGAGCCGGTGAGCCCCCATCATCTCCCCGTGGTCGGTGGCGTAGATGACGATGGTGTTCTGGTCTTGGCCGGACTCCCGGAGGGCCTGCAGCACCCGCGCCACTTGATCGTCCACCAGGGAGCAGAAGCCGTAGTAGCAGGCGGTGGCCTCGGCGAAGTGGCGCCAGTCCAGGTCTCGCCAGACCTCCCTCATGCGGCGATAGATGCCGGGCCGGTCGCGGAGGTCGTCCTCGAAGCTGGCGGGGGGCTCGATGTCGTCCGGATCATAGCGTTCGTAGTAGGATCGGGGGACGGTGTAGGGGTCGTGTACCGCCCCGGTGCTGATGAAGGCGCACCAGGGGGCGTCCCCCTCGGATGCCTTCCGCAGGAAGTCGATGCCGCGGGAGAAGAGGTAGTGCTCCTCGGTGCCCTCGGCGGGCTCGTCGTAGGCCCCGTAGAGCAGGTAGTCCTTGTAGCCCTGGTGCTGCACGGTGTGGCGGAGGGTGAAGCGCTCCGGGCGAGGGGGCAGGCCCAGGGCCCGCCGGTGCTCGCGGAATCCGGGCGAGCCGGGGAGTTCGTACTGGTCCCAGCCGAAGTCCTCCAGCCGGTTGGTGCGCTCGACGTGCCACTTGCCGAAGTATCCGGTCCGGTAGCCCAGGGCTTGTAGGCGCTCGCTCCAGGTCTCCAGGCCGGCGTCGAAGTGGGCCCGGTAGGGCTCCACGGTGTGGGTGCAGTCCACCATGCCGTGAGTGGTGGGGAGGGTGCCGGTGAAGAGGCTGGCCCGAGCCGGGGAGCAGATGGCGTTGACGGTGTAGGCACGGGAGAAGCGAACTCCCTGGTCGGCCAGGGCATTGACGGCGGGCATACGGCAGGGACCGTCGGGCTCGATGGTGCGGGCCTGCTGCTGCTCGGTCATGATGAAGAGGAGGTTGGGCCTGGGCAATGTCGGTCTCCTGGGTGAGGCGCGGTGGATCCCGGAGGGAACGAGGTGATGATAGCGGCGGCAGAGGATATGTCAAGCCGCGATGGAAGCATGAGCCTGTCTCCGGCGGCGTTGACGGCCCCGACCGGGAGGGCGACAATCGCGGCTGAGGGGCGGGGCGAGTTCGCCCCCTGAATGCACT
>JBBQIE010000727.1:0-1650 GCA_038324625.1 Anaerolineae bacterium
CCTGGCCCTGATCGGGGACGCCCAGCCCACTCTGGCCCGCCTCAATGGGGAACTGCGAAAGCGGCGTCCCTCCGGCCGACCAATCGAGTCCGACTGGCTGGCAAGCTGCCGGCAACAGCGGCTGGCCTGGGAGGAGTACAAGCAGGAGCGATACCGGGCCCCGACCCTGTACGACCCGGTGTGGGGCGAGGAGGTGCTGACCCAGGTGGCGGCGGTGAAGCTGGCCACCGACTGGGCCCGCGCCCACGACGCCGTGACTTTCTTCGACGCCGGGGACGTGCAGGCCAACGGCATGCAGGTTGTCGAGGACGACCGGCTGGGACGCACCTTCAGCGACACCGGGGCCACCTACATGGGCTTCGCCGTCTCCGCCCTGTTGGCCACGGCCATGACCTCCCGACCCTTCTACGGCCTGGCCCTCTCCGGGGACGGGTCCTTCACCATGAGCCCCCAGATTCTCATTGACGGGGTGGCGCATGGGGCCCGCGGCTGCATCCTGCTCCTGGACAACCGCCGCATGGGGGCCATCTCCGCCCTCCAGTCGGCCCAGTACGGGACGGAGTACGCTACCGCCGACGGAGTAGCGGTGGACTACGTCGCTTGGGCGCGGGCCATCCCCGGGGTGGCTGCCTTCGACGGGGGACGATCGCCTGAGGCCCTGTCCGCCGCCCTGCACCGGGCCCGAGCCCACGAGGGCCTTTCGCTGGTCCACCTCCCCGTGTACTATGGGCCGCATCCGCTGGGAGGGCTGGGGGCCTTCGGAAGGTGGAACGTCGGCAACTGGGTGGAGGCGACTCAGGCCCTGCGCCATGAGATCGGGCTGTGATCACGTGCGAGTGAGGAGCGAAGAGAATGCGTAAATGGAAGCTGGCTTTCCTGGCCGGGCTGGGGTACGCCTCCATGCCGGCAACCGCGGTGATCGCCTCCCTGAAGGGCCTGGGCTACGAGGGCATCGAGTGGACCACCGAGCACTTCAACCCCGACAGACCACTCAGCGAGCTTCAGGACTTGGTCCAGAAGACCGGCGACGCCGGCCTCGAGGTGTCCCGCATCGCCGCCTCCGCCGACCTCGTCAGCCTGGAAGACGGGGTCCGTCGGGAACGGATCGAGCGGACGGTGCGGGTAATCGAGGCGGCCGGGGCCTGTGGCGTGACCGGGGTGGGCACCATGACCGGCCCCGCCCCTTGGGATCCCCGCGCCCCGAAGGTGGGAAAGGACATCAGTGAGTCCACCGCCTGGGACCAGGTGGCGGAGGCCTACGATGCCTTCCTGACCGCCGCCGAGGGCGCCGACGTGGTCATCAGCTCCGAGGGGGTGTTCGGTATGCTGGCCCACGACTTCTACACCCACCGCTACCTCATGGAGAGAGCCGCCAGCCCCTTCCACAAGGTCAACCTCGATCCCTCCCATGGCGCTCTCTACGGCAACATGGACTTCGGCTGGGTGGTGCGAGAGTGGGGCGACCGTATCGGCCACGTACACCTCAAGGACGCCGTCGGGGAGCCGGTGATGGGCAAGTTCCTCTTCCCCCTGCTCGGGGAGGGCGTGGTGGACTGGCGGAGCTTCTTCACCGCCCTGGACGATATCGGCTACTCGGGTTTCTGCAGCGTCGAGTTCGAGTCCTTCGCCTACTACCAACAGGTGTTGGGC
>JBBQIE010000728.1:0-1646 GCA_038324625.1 Anaerolineae bacterium
CGGCTTCACCGGAGGGCCCCCCGCAGGCGCCGGGGGCCAATTCCGCGGCCCGCTCGCAGGCGGGGGTCCCTTGCCAACCGCAGTATTTCCGCCAACCGGAGCCAAATCGAGCGAGCAGCCGGCTGGCCTCGGGTGGCCCCCACGATCCAGGCTCATAGGCGGGTAAGCCCTGAGCTGCGGCCTCCGGAACCGGCTTGAGCAGGGGCTCGACTACCGTCCAAGCCCGCTCGATCTCGTCTCCGCGGGCAAACAGCGAGGCATCGCCGTTCACCGCGTCCATCAGTAGACGCTCATAGGCATCGGCCAGCGCTTTCTCGCCGAACGCTCGGTCGTAGTGAAACTCCATATCCACCGGTGAGGTCAGCATTCCGCTGCCGGGGGCCTTGACCTGAAAGCGGAGGTGAACGCCCTCGTCGGGCTGGATGCAGAGGATCAGCCGGTTGGGGGTGAAGGCACTGGTGCTGGGGAAGAACAGGTGCGGCACTTGCTTGAACTCGAGAACCACCTCCGTCACCTTGGCCGCGAGCTTCTTGCCCGTCCGCAAGTAGAAGGGGACACCCTGCCAGCGCCAGTTGTCCAGATCGAGGCGGGTGGCCACGAAGGTGGGGCTCAGGGAGTCAGGCGCAACGCCTTTCTCTTCGGTGTAGCCGACGTATTGACCGAGGACGGTGTGGGCGGCCTCGGCCGGCCTGAGGGCGCTTAGGGCCTTTACCTTCTCGTCTCTCAGGGACTTGGCATCGAAGGCGGTGGGTGGCTCCAGGGCGATGAGGGCCAGTAATTGAAGCATGTGATTCTGGAGCATGTCCCGAACCACCCCGGTCTGATCGTAGTAGCCGCCCCGTTCCTGGACTCCGATGTCTTCGGCGGCGGTGATCTGGACATTGGCCACGTAGCGGCGATTCCATAAGGGCTCGAAGATGGCGTTGGCAAATCGGAAGGTGAGGATGTTCTGAACCATCTCCTTGCCCAGATAGTGGTCTATCCGGTAGATCTGATCCTCCGAGAACACCGAGTGCAGCTTCTGGTTGAGGTCCCGGGAACTGGCGAGGTCGTGGCCGAAAGGTTTCTCGACGATGAGCCGGACCCAGCCCTGGGTCCTGTCGGCCAGGCCGGCCTTCCCCAATTGCTCGGCAATGGTGGCGAATACCGTCGGGGGGGTGGCCAAGTAGAAGAGGAAGCCCCCGGGTCCGCCGCATGTGGCTGCCGCTTCCTCCAGGCGCTCACCTAGCCTCCGGTAGGTCTCCGGGTCGTCGTAGTCCCCGACAAGGTAGCTGTGCTTCTGAGAGGCCTGGGGCCAAGTGTCGCAGATGTCGGGCTTGAAGCGGGCGTAGGTCCGTATGCCCTCCAGGAGTTCGCCGCGGAAGTCCTCATCGGTCATCTCGGTTCGACCCACGCCGATCAGGCGGCAGAAATCCGGCAGGGCCCCGGAGCAGCGTAGGCTGTGGAGGGCGGGAATGATCTTGCGCCGGGTGAGGTCCCCGGACGCCCCGAAGATCACGATCACCGCCGGTAGGTTCGGATTGGCAGGCAAAGACATGCAGGACCTCCCTGGGGTTCGCTTCGGTTTTTTTGGTGCGGCTCGGCCCCGGCTACTCGTCGCGCTGGACGGCATGGCCGCCGAACTGATTGCGCATCATAGCCAGCAA
>JBBQIE010000729.1:0-1644 GCA_038324625.1 Anaerolineae bacterium
GCATCCCCGATTCATCCCGATTGAAGCTGGTCCGCAGGTCCTTCAGTATCTCGCGGGCCTTCTCCTGAGCCACCATCCGCACCTTGCCGCTGCCTCGGACGGCGATGGCGCGCACGTTCTTGGAGGCCAGGACCGCCCCCAATCCCCCCCGGCCGTTCCAGTGGCGAAGCTCGTTGGTCAAGGCGGCATAACGGACCCCCTTCTCCGCCGCCGGCCCACACTGGAGTACCCGAGTCCGGCGATCCCCGGTCTCCTCCACGATGGCATCCTGGACCTCGCCTGTCGTCTTCCCCCATAGATGGCCGGCGGGTCGGATCTCCACTTGGCCGTCTGTGATCCATAGGTACACGGGCTCGGCGGCGCGGCCCTTGAGGATGATGCCGTCGAAACCGGCAGCCTTCAGCTCCGGCCCCCACCATCCGCCTGCCTCGCTCCGGCCGTAGCCCAGGGTGAGAGGGCTCTTGGCCGCTACCAGGAAGCGATTGGCCCCCCACATCGGGGTGCCGCTCATGGCCCCGGTCATGAAGATCATCATGTTCTCCGGACCCAGTGGGTCAACTCCCACCGGGAGTTCCTTCAGGAGATAGTAGGTAGCCAGACCCCCGCAGCCGCCGTAACGTCTATAGGTGACCTCGTCCGGCTTCTCCACCTCGGTCTGACCGGTGCTCAGGTCCAGGCGCAAGATGCGCCCTATGAACCCACCGAGCCCGTCTTCGTTTTCTGACATCAGAGAGACTCCTCAATCCAGCCGCATCCAGAATGTGTATATCGCTACCGGCCCAGATACCGCTCTTAGCCCTGGCTGGCCCGATGCAGACACCCCTGCAGGTAGGCGACGGTGCGAGGCAATTCCTCCGCCGCCGTTCCTGGGATGCCACACTCGAGGGCCAGGTAGCCCTGAAATCCGATGTCCATTAGGGCTCGGAAGGACGCCGTGAAGTCGGTGTGTCCCCGCCCGGGGGTCTGGCGGTTGCTGTCTGCCAAGTGTACGTGCCGCAACCAACGGCCCGCCGCCCGGATGGACGCGGGCGGATCGGCCTCCTCGGTGGCCATGTGGAAGAAATCGGCCATCATGGCCAGGCCCGAGGAGCTTACCCGCTCGCAGATTGCCGTCGCCTCCGCCAACCGTCGAATGAACGGTGTCTCGTAGCGGATCAGGGGCTCCAAGAGCAGCCGGGTACCCCTTTCCGCGGCATACGAGGCCAGGTCCTGCAAGACGGCCACCGCCAGCTCCGTCTCTAGCTCGCGCTCACCCATGAACGGGCTCAAGTCGGGAAAGCGGACGCCGGTGCGGATAGGCACGATGATCAGGCCTTCGGCCCCGATCTCACCGGCGGCGTCCAGAATCCGCCGTATCTCGTTCAACCGGCCGGCGCGCTCCGCCGCGTCCAGGCAGAGGATATCGTGCCTGCCGGATCCGCAGACGGTGCTCACCGGTAGACTGCCGTCAGCCAAGGCAGCCTTGATCTCCGGGAGGTCCTCTAAGACGCTCCGCGAACTGACCTCAATCCCCTCGAAGCCAAACCCCCGGGCTGCGGCCGCCCTCTCGGCGTAAGTGGCGCCCGGGAGCATTCCTTCCTGCACCGCCAGCTTCATGAGCCTTCTCCCACTCCCAGAGTCCCGACCATGCTAGACGTTGGCCCA
>JBBQIE010000730.1:0-1643 GCA_038324625.1 Anaerolineae bacterium
AGGGCATTGGCGGACGCGGACACTAGAATCGCACTGGTTGACTTGGGCGGGACCCAGATCCGGGTGGCCGTCAGCGATGACCAGGGACATTTCGATACTCGCATTGCCCGGCCCACACCGGTGGCAGGCGGCGAGGACACCCTCCAGGCCCTGGAGGATGCCATCGCCGCGGCCATCGAGGAGAGCGGGCGGCGGGTGGATGCTATCGCCATCGTCGCCCCCGGCCCTCTCGACCCCCGGAGGGGAGTGGTGATCAACGCTCCCAACGTACCGGGATGGAAGAACGTGCCCCTGTCGGCCATACTGAACCGGGCTTTCTCGGTGCCGGTGCTCTTGGGCAACGACGCTAGCCTGGCGGCCCTGGGCGAGCAATGGTTTGGGGTGGCCCGCGGGCACCAGGACGTGGTCTATCTCACCATCAGCACCGGCATAGGGGGCGGCGCCATCTCGGAGGGGGTGCTCCTAGTCGGGTCCCACGGGTACGGGGCTGAGCTGGGGCACAACTCCGTATGGGCGGACGGACCCCGCTGCAATTGCGGCAACTATGGCTGTGTCGAGACCCTGGCCAGCGGCCCGGCCATCGCCCGCCAGGCGCGGGAGGCCATCCAGGCCGGCGGGCAATCGCTTCTTGCCGAGATGTGCGAGGGCGACCTGCGGCGCCTCACGGCCCAGATGGTCGCCGATGCCGCCCGCGAGGGGGACGCCCTGGCCAAAGCTACCTTCGATCGGGCCGGTTTCTTCCTGGGCGTCGCCATCGTGAACTTCCTCTACGTCTTCGACCCCACCATCGTGGTCCTGGGCGGCGGAGTGACCAAGGCCGGGCCTCTCCTCTTCGACCCGGTCATCGCTACCGTGCGTGAGAGGGCGCCGGAGGCTTATTGGGAGCACTGCGACATCGTCGAGGCGGCCCTGGGGGAGGACGTGGGCCTCATGGGGGCGCTGGCCCTGTACTTGGTGGAGCAGGGGCAAACGGCTCCCACCGGTTCGGCCGGGTAGCGTCAAGCCCCACCTCAGTCTCCGTCCCTAGGCGTACTTGCGCAGGCGCTCCGCCTCCTCGCGGAAGTGCTCCACCTGTCGCCCCTGAATCTCGGCCTCGGCCTGCCATCGCTCCAGGGCGGCTAAGTCACCAGCTTCTCCGGAGAGGGCGTGCCGCTCGGCCGCCCTCTCCGCTGCCTCTTCTGCCTCGCGAGCCAGGCTCTCAGCGGTCTCGGCTCTGGCCTCGGCCTCGTCGGCCAGGGCCAAGAAGCGACGCACCTCTTCCTCGCGTGAGCGGCGCCCCCCTTCTTGCCGGAAGGCGCGCTCCAGCATTCCTCCCACTTCTTCTTGAGTGCGGGCGCTCGCCGGCTCATACCGGGAGGGATCTTGCCGATCGTCAAAACCGGGCATGGCGGTCTCTCCGGGGCGTCGCGGTTCCAGGCCGGGAGGGCCGAGGCGGCTTGGTCAGCACCGGCTATTCGCCGCTGTCGAAGTTGATCTGAGCGGCGGTGTCTGCCCATTGGTCGCTGAGGTCAGCGTCGGTGGCGGACATGTCGCTCCAGGCCTCGGCATCGGCGGTGTGTTGCTCGGCGGCCACATCGAACTCATGTGACTGCTCGAAGTCGGTGGTGGCGTCGGCGCGAATCTGATCCCCCTCGGCGTTCAGG
>JBBQIE010000731.1:0-1638 GCA_038324625.1 Anaerolineae bacterium
CCGGTGCCGACCGAGCCCACGCTGCCCACACCGAGCGCGGAGCCGGTGCGCTTCATGATCGTCAGCGAGCAAGAGCGCCGGCCCTACAGCGTCCTGGCCTCCCGCTTCGCTACTACCGACTCCGGGGCCTCGGTCGCACTCATCCTTCCTGATGCCGCCACCAAAGGCGACAAGCCGGCTCACTGCGATTGCTTCCTCGACCAGATCACGCGGCTGCAACTACTGGGCACCGATGGGCTCCTGTCCCTGGATGCCCTGGTGGAAGCGGGCGGCCTGGACCGGGACGGCTTTGCCCCCGGGGCCCTGGCGGCGGGCCAGATGGATGGCAAGACCTGGGCCGTACCGGTGGGGGTGGACGTGCAGCTGCTCTATTACAACAAGTCGCTCTTCGATGCTGCCGGCCTAGCCTATCCCAGCGACGACTGGGACGTGGACGATTTTGTCCAGGCCGCGGTGGCGCTGAGCCGGGCGCCGGATGGCTCAACCTACGGCTTCTACTCCCGCGATGGCGCTTACCGCCGCGTGGCCGACTACCTGGCCTGGTTCGGCGGCACACCCTTCCAGGCCGATGGCACCCCCGCCTTCACCGATCCTGATGTCGTCGGGGCGCTTGCCCGCTACGCCGACCTCGTGCGTACCACCATGCCTCCGGCTGCCCTGGAAGAACCCCACTACTTTGGGCTCGACACCATGCGGTTCGGCGTGCATCCGGGCCCGGTGGCCGATGATCGGGTGGCAATGTGGCTGGACTCCTATCACAACCACGTTACCTCGCCCCCGCTTGGTTTCGATGTCGGAGTGGCCGTTCCGCCTCGCGGCACCGCTCCAATACCGGGCTTCTCATCTCGCTCCTTCTTCATCAGCGCCCAGACTGACAAACGCGACGCCTGCTGGCGATGGCTCACCTTCCTGGTCGCTCAGCCGGAGGCGACGACGATGCTTCCCGCCAGCCTGGCCATCGCGGGGAGCGACGCCTGGGAGGAACGGGTCGGGCAGGAGACGACGGCGGCGTGGCGGAAGATACTCTCCCGCGGGGTTGCGCCGACTCGCCATGACCCCGTTACCTCGTCTGCAGCCTACTGGCTGGGAGAGGCGTTGAGCGAGGTGCTAGCGGGTAGGGATGTCGCGGGAGCCTTGGAGGACGCGCAAGAAACAGCGCTGTTGTTCCTGACCTGCTACGACGAAGGCGACAAGAGCTGGGAGACCACTCAGGCCTGCGCCGTGGAGGCCGATCTCAGCGTGGTGCTGCCGCCAGTGGAGGAGTAAGAAGGGAGCAACTCGTAAGGGGGCCTGAGGACCGAGAGCCAGGGCATGGAGAGGACAGGTAACCAGCCACCCACCAGGGACGAAACGCGGAGCCGCGGAGCCGGCAACGTCTGGCGCAGTCTCTCCCTGGTATGGTCAGCGCAGCCGCGGTACACGGCCACCCTGATTGCCCTGGTGACGGCGCAGGGCTTCCTACCCGCGGCCAGCCTCTGGACCGGGAGGCTGCTCATTGACACCATCATCGCCGCCATCGGAGCGCCAAGCCCCGCGTCGGCAACCAGAGAGGCGTACGCCCTGGTGGCGCTACAGCTCCTGCTTGCCTTGGCGGGAAGCGTCCTGGGTCAGGCCAGAGCCTACGTGGAGCAGGTTCTG
>JBBQIE010000732.1:0-1637 GCA_038324625.1 Anaerolineae bacterium
GGACGCCGGAGATGGTCTTCAGCGTCGTGGTCTTCCCGGCCCCGTTGGCGCCGATGAGGGCCACAACCTCCCCCTGAGCAACCTTGATGCTAAGCTTCTGGAGGGCGATGGCCCTGCCGTAGCTGACCGAGACCCTATCTAGCTCGAGCATGGCTCCGGCCCCTCCCCAGGTATGCTTCCACCACCGCCTGGTCCTCCCTGACCTCGTCCGGGGTCCCCTGGGCGATCACCTTGCCGTAGTTCAGCACCGTTACCTGCTGGCACAGGCCACTGATCAGCTTCATGTCGTGCTCGATAACGATGATCGCTATCTCCCCACCAGCATGGATATCCTGAACCAACTCCACCAGCCGCTCCTTCTCCACCCGGCTCATGCCGGCGCCGGGCTCGTCCAGCAGCAGTAGGCGTGGTCGGGTGGCAAGGGCCCGCGCCATCTCCACCAGCCGCCGCTGGCCGTAGGACAGGTCGCTGGGCAGGGAATAGGCTCGGGACCCCAGCCCCATGAAGCCCAGCATTGCCGTGGCTTCTTCGTGGACCTGCCTTTCCTCGGCCATGGTGCTCCCTGTTGCCAGGAAGATGCCCCCCAGTCCAGCCCTGGTGCGGCAGTAGGTGGCGACCTTCACATTGTCCAGCACCGTCATCTGGGGGAACAGCCGCAGATTCTGGAATGTACGGGCGATCCCTAGACGCACCAGCTCGGAGGGCGAGGCGCCCTCCACCCTCCGGCCGTCCAGGATGATTTCCCCGCCGGTGGGCCGGTAGATGCCGCTGATCAGGTTGAGCATGGTGGTCTTGCCGGAGCCGTTGGGGCCGATGATCCCCCGGATCTCCCCGGGAGCCACCTTTAGATCCACCCCGTCCACCGCCACCAGCCCGCCGAAGGCGATCGTGAGGGATCGCGTCTCCAGCAGCGGGGCGGGAGGGGTGATGAGCGGGCCATCGTCCTCATCCTGATGTAGGGCGGGGCCCCGTGCCCCGCCGCCCGGCGTCTCGGCTGGCACCGCCCTACGGACGGATGTAGCGTCGGAGCTCGTCCACGACGCATGCCGGTCGTGCATCACGGTTCGGAAGGGGACAAGCCCCTTCCCTACGTTACCGAAATCCCCGTCCCGGGTACCTCTCTCCCCTTCGCTATTCCGCGCACTGCCGATGGCCCGCTCCGCCAGCCCCACCAACCCCCGGGGGGCAAACAGCAGGATCACCACGATGGAGAGCCCGTAAATGGCCATGTACCAGGCCTCCAGGAAGCGGAGCCACTCTGGCAGATAGGTTAGCAGCCCTGCCCCCACCAGCGGCCCCAGCACCGTGCCCGCGCCACCTATCAGCAGCATTGAGACGAAGCGGATGGTGGCCATAAGGTCGAAGGTCTCCGGGCTGATATAGGCCGAGAAGTGGGCCCAGAGGCTTCCCGCGATGCCCGCTAGCAGGGCGCTGAGAACGAAGGCCAGCACCCGGGCCGTGGTGACGTTGACCCCCGAGGCCGCGGCTGCCAGTTCGTCGTCCCGAGTCGCCTCCAGGGCCCTGCCCAGGCGGGAGCGCCTGAATCGGGTGGTGAGGAGCAAGGCTCCGAGGACCACCGCCAGATGCAGGTAGTAGGCGCTGCGAGGGTCCTCGAACACCAGAGGGCCGAGGGACGC
>JBBQIE010000733.1:0-1637 GCA_038324625.1 Anaerolineae bacterium
GTCGGCCCCGAGGGGAACGCGGACGTAAGTCCCCAGGCCGAAGTCCTCCGGCGAGGGGCAGGGCTCGGCTTCATGCCGGGTATAGACTTGGCAGCGGTACTGGAGGTGGGAATCGGAGGAGACGATCTTTCCTAGTCGCACTGGGCTTCATCCTCCTCGGCGGCGTCGGCGTTTGCTGGTGGCCTTGGTGGTGGAGGCTAAGGCCAGCCCGTGGTTCTGGGCAAACTCGGTGAGCAGGCGCTGGAACCGCTGACGATCCTGGCCGCTGAGCACGGCGGTGCCGTCGGCGGCCTCGATAGCATAGGGGAAACCGAAGCCGATGATGCACTCGGCGCGCACCACGTCGAGGGCCTGACTCAATCGGGCTTCATCTTCGGCCAGCCAGCGAGGGAACTCGATTCGAGCCGGGAGGCCGTCGGTGTTGGCTCGCAGATAGCAGAAGGCGATCTGGTCCGAGAGCGACGAGCCGTCGGAGCGCCGGTAGGGCTCGAGGACGCCTTCCGTTCGAGCGCAGATGTAGACGGGCGACCGATCTCCCCAGGCCGGTAGTGCCCGCGCGAAAACGACGGCATCGCCGATGTGCCGACCGTGGCTCAAGAGGCCCAAGGACCGCAGCATCTCCAGCAGGTCGTATGACCCGGGGTCGGCGGTATACCCGATGACCGGGATACGATCGCGTTCGCTCGCCTCCAGGAGGGCGGAAACGGCCGAGATGTAACCTCGGCGCCGCTGCTCGCCGGATCCCTGGGCCAGGGGCACGGTGAGGGGATCATCCAGGAAGCACACCGGGGTGGGCTGACGGGATCCCCAGCGCCCCAGGAAATCGGTCAGGGCCCGGATCTCCATCTGAAAGCGGCGTGCCTGCACCCGGACGCTGAGGCCGTTCCCGTCATTGTCTCCCTCGTCGCTGTCAGACGTGGAGTCGCCGCCGGTAAGCACCTCCACTGCCAAGTCCCGCTCGTGGTCGCCGTTGTCGGTATGTAGGTTGAGGTACCAGGCGGCCTGGGCCAGGCCCACGGGAAGGCTCAGCTCGGGGAGGGGGAGGATATGGGAGCCGTCCACGGCGAAGGTGGGCCGGCCGCGGAGGACTTCCAGCGCCCATTCCCTGGCCTCGGGGTGGTTGGCGAAGCGATGAGGAAAAGGGACCACCTGGTTTCGGTGCCGGTCGTGCTCGGGGGTGGGATAGGCGCCCGGCCAGGGAGTCGGCTCGAGCCTGGCCACGGCCTCGGAGTAGCTCATTTGCGATAGGCGGTCCATCGCCTCTTCGGCCTGTCGGCGGCCATGGGCGGAGTCTCGCTGCGCCTCCGCCAGCGACTGTCGTTTCGTCTCCAGGGCCTGAGCCGTCTTCTGCAGGTCCAACATCTCAGGCGGTCTCCACCCGGCTCTTGCCGTCCTCTTGGACGATACGGATCACGTTCTCGGTGACGCCTTCCAGGGAGTCGTCGTGGCTGATGACGAAAAGCTGGTCCAGGTCCCGGATGCCGCGAATCTGATCGGCCAGGCCACGACGACGGTCGCTGTCCAAGTTGACGGTAGGCTCGTCGAAGAAGGCGATGCGCACGTCGGAAAGCTCGCGGAGAAGGCCCAGGCGCACGGCCAAGGCGGCGGCCATCTGCTCCCCCCCGGAGAGCTGGGCG
>JBBQIE010000734.1:0-1635 GCA_038324625.1 Anaerolineae bacterium
CTGGGACTCCAGGCTGCTTTCCATCTGCCAGGAGCTGGGCGTCTCTCGCCAGATGGAGTTCGTCCTGGCGTCGGCCCTCGCCGGGGTGGAGAAACCCGACCCGCGCATCTTCCGAATGGCCCTCTCCCTGGCCGGCGTGGCGCCCGAGCGGGCGATCCATGTGGGAGACGACTACGAGGCCGACGTCCTGGGGGCTCGCGGAGCGGGGATCAGGGCCATCTGGCTGGCCAGAAATGGGGAGACCGCCGAGGGCGAGAACCCCATCCGCTCCCTGGCAGAGCTGCTGGAGCTACTACCCTGAGGCATCGGGCTCCTCGATCAGCCGGTACTTGCGCACCAACCGCCCCAGCTCCTTCTCCGCCTCTGCCATCAGCTCCACATACCGGTCCAGGAACGCGATGCCCCGGCTCACCTCGGTGTAGGCCGTGTAACGAAAACCGTTCTTCACAGAGACGGCGCCCTGGCTGGCGTTGGTCAGTGCCTCCAGAAACAGCTTGTGGTAACGGGCTGCCGTTCCGGGCGGCTGTACCTTCTGGAACGCCCTGAGCCGCTCCGTCACCTGCCACCAGTAGTTAGCCGAACGGTTGGCGGCCTTCTGGCCGTCCTGGATCGGCTCCTCCACCACTTCCCGCCACTCCCAGTACAGCCGGTCGGCCAGCAGGGCGATGGGGGTGGCCTGCTCCAGATATTCCCTCAACTCCCGGCGCTGGCGCTGATAGCGCTCATCCATCACCCGGCGGGCATATCCCCAGGGCGTGGGGAGTCCCCCCTTGCCGCGGGAATCGTCTCTGGAGCTATCGGCTGGCTTGGGCATGTGGGAGTTATGCCCCCTGGCGTTCCATCTTGAAGGCGTCATAACCAAACTCATGGAGCATCTCCGCCAACCGGCGCAGCGGCAGCCCCACCACGTTGGAGTAGCAGCCGCTGATCCCGGCAACCAGGAGAGCCCCGTGGCCCTGGATGGCATAGGCGCCGGCCTTGTCCAGCGGCTCCCCCGTGGCCACGTACCGGTCGATCAACTCCGGGCTCAAGAGGGCAAACCGGACATCGGTCACCACGCTGCCGCCCAAGCTCCGGCCGGTGGCCGCGTCCACCACGGCCAATCCGGTGATCACCTGGTGCTCTCGCCCGCTCAGGCTGGAGAGCATTCGGCGAGCATCCTGCTCGTCCAGCGGTTTGCCCAGCATCTCATCCTCCAGCACCACCACGGTGTCGGCGCCGATCACTATGCCATCCCCAAGCCCCGAGGCAACCGATTGAGCCTTCTCCATGGCCAGGGCCTCGGCAACGTCGCGGGGGGTCCCTCCCGGCGGCAGTTCCTCAGGGGAGTTGCTGGGGATGACCGCGAAGTCGAGGCCGATCTGTTTGAGGAGGGCATCCCGCCGGGGCGATTGGGATGCCAGGATCAGCTTCGGCAACTATTCCTCCCGGGTGCCCTCTTCGGGCGCGTCAGACTCCAGGACCCCTACCACCGTAGGGTGCTGGCGGTTCAATCGGAAAGTGTTAATGTCCCGGTACTCCCCGGTGGCGCGATCCAGGATTGTCTTCGAGTCGACCGTGAAGACACCGTTCTGGATGGCGTCGTCCAGCATGGCAGATATCTCCGAGGATGAGAGGGGCAGGGTGCGGCTGTCG
>JBBQIE010000735.1:0-1630 GCA_038324625.1 Anaerolineae bacterium
GATGGGGTTGGTGTACACCCGCTTCACCAGGTCCCCGGCCGGATAAAGGGTCACCTCCCGGAACATGTCCTCGATGACGAAGCGGCCCTTGGTACCCGCCACCTCGCAGCGCTCCATGGGGTGGCCCCGCTCGATGTCGTAGCTCCCACACAGGTGCCCCACTACCCCATTCTTGAACCGGAGGTTGAACTGGGCGGTGGACCAGATGCGACGCCCGGGGGCCTTGAGGGCGAAGCACTGCACCGCCTCCACGTCCCCGCAGAAGTAGCGCATTATGTCCACCGTGTGGGGATGAAGGGCCTTGATCTGGAAGTAGGGTGAACTCTCCCGGGGGTTCATGATCCACATGCTCATGTTGATAAAGAGCAGAGACCCCAACAGCCCCTCTTCCTGCCACTGCTTGGCCAACCTGGCCGCCGGGGTGAAGCGATGATTCAGGTCCACCCCCAGGCACAGGCCCTTCTCCCGCGCCTTGGCCACCATGGCCTCGGCCGGGGGGATGGCGTTGGAGATGGGCTTCTCCACCAAGACGTGACAACCGGCCTCCAGGGCCTGCATGGTGGGGCGGTAGTGCTCGCTACCGTACTCGAACCCTCCGGTGGCCACGCTCACCACGTCCGGCTTGGCCCGTGCCAGCATGTCCTCCACGTCGCAGTAGGCGGGCACTCCCAAGGCCGAGGCCGCCTCGTCGGCCCGGTCCTTCCTTACGTCGCAGACTCCCACCAACTGCGCCAGCGGATCGGCCTGGTAGATGCGGGCATGGCGATTGCCGATGGGCCCCAGCCCGATGACACCCACTCGAAGCATGATGCACTCCCAACAGGACCTATGATGTGTGCGTGACCCGGAACGAAGCTGCCACAGAGACACAGAGTAAGGAAGCGGTTATGGGCTCTGGAGCAAAAGGAATGAAGAACGCGGTGCCTGATTGGGCACCTCTCCCCCGATAGTTCTACCCAACATCTCCTCTGTGCCTCTGTGTCTCTGTGGCTCGTATCAGATCACGGGCTAGGCGTACCCGTAGTCCTTCATAGCCGGCTCTAGGAAGTCGAAGTCATGCACGCCGGTATCGCTGCGCCAGCGACCCACGGCCTCCGGGCGGACGATCACCCGCGCCAGCTTCATGCCCAGGTAGTCCTCCAGCCGCTCCAGGGTCTCTTCCTGGCGCAGGACGAAGTCCTCAAAACGGACCTCGATCCAGTTCTCCGGCTTGGGCACCGCCTTCACCAGGTCGTACTGGTACTTCCAGGAGATGGCCCGCCGCAGCCGCTCGTCCTCGGTGGGGTGATACTCGATGCCGAAGCGAATCAGGTCGTCGGTGACGTGCCGGTTGAGGATGCTGTCCCGGGGATCGCGGATCCAGAAGATGTACTTCGCCTCCGGGAACATCCGGGCAATCCAAGGGAAGGCCAGGGTGGTCTCCGGTATCTTCCAGCCCTTGTGCTCCGCCGGGCTCTTGAGCACCGAGCTGAGATAGGAGTGGATGAGGCCGGTGAACTCCTCCGGGATATCCATACCCAGGACCTGGTCCCAGTCCCACTTCAGGTCGCCCGACCAATGGACCGAGCGGGCCAGGACCCGGCAGGCATCGTACATATCCTCGGGGGGACTGAGGTCCCCCGAGGGGTTC
>JBBQIE010000736.1:0-1629 GCA_038324625.1 Anaerolineae bacterium
CGGCTTGACCCGATGCATTATTTCCGCCAAGGTGTACTAGTGGCTAGTGAACCTCGTCTCCCCGCTAGCCACCAGCCACTGTACGTTACCCCGGAGGTACCCATGAACCGCTCCTACGACTGGCAATTTCCTCTCCCCCGCACCCACCCCGGCATGTTGCTGGGCACCGGCACCCCGGGGGTGCTGGTCGGGGGCGCGGCGAACCTGCTTCGACTCACCCTCGGCCGGGCCGACTTCTGGGACCACCGAGGGGGGATGCCCTGGCGCGAGGGCATGTCCTACCGGAACATCCGGCACCACCTGGATGCCGGGGACGAACCGGGCCTGCGGGCCCTCTTCGAGCGCACCGACCCCGCCCCCGGCGAGCCCCACCGCCCCACCGTTCTCCCCATCGGCCGGGTGGAGTTGGCCCTACCCGAGGGCACCACCTTGGAGTCGGGAACCCTGGACCTGGACGCCGGGCGAATTACCGTGCGGGCTCTCTCTGAAGGCGGAGCCGACCTGACCCTGGGATTGGACCTCTCCATGCAGTCACCCGTACTGCACGTGGACCTTCCCCCGGGGATGTCCACCCGGTGCATCCGCCGAATCCCCGCCTGGGAGTACGTGGGCGACTACCTGGAGAGCATCTCCTTCGCCCAGCCGGCTCTATTCGATGGGGCCGGCCTCTCCGGCTGGGTGCAGGAGCGCCCCGCCGACCCCCCTCTCTGCCTGGCCTACCGCCTGGAGGGCTCCGACCTCTGGCTGACCGCCGTCTACGGCGCCGATCCGGCGGACGCACGTGGGCAGGCGGGCTCCCTCATCGCGGCCTTCGTCGGCCGGGGGTCTGAGGCATTGAGGGAGGAGACCCAGGCCTGGTGGAGGGATTACTGGCGGGAGGTGCCGGAGCTGGACCTGCCGAACCCACTCCTCGCGTTCCTTTATGACTACGGCATGTACAAGTTCGCCGGACTCACCAATCCCACTGGGGTGGCCGCTACCCTCCAGGGCCCCTGGATCGAGGAGTACCAGATGCCCCCCTGGTCCTCCGATTATCACTTCAACATCAACGTGCAGATGTGCTATTGGCCCGCCTACCGGGGCAACCGGCTCTCGCACCTGCCACCCATCTTCGCGCTACTGACCTCCTGGAGGGAGAGGCTCCGGGAGAACGCCCGCATCTTCGTCGGCATCGAGGACGGCCTCATGCTCCCCCACGCCGTGGACGACCGGGGCATGCGCATGGGCGGGTTCTGGACGGGGTCCATGGACCACGGCTGCACCGCCTGGATGGCGGACCTGATGTACCAGTACTACCGCTATACCGGAGACGTCGCCTTCCTGCGGGAGACGGCCTACCCCTTCATGTATGGGGCCATGCGGGTATGCGAGGAGATGCTCGAGGACTAGGACGGTCGGCTGGTTCTGCCGGTGGGCGTCTCTCCCGAGTTCCGCGGCGCCAACCTCGACGCCTGGGGGGTCAACTCCAGTTTCCAGTTGGCCTGCATCCACCGCCTCTGCGAGAACCTACGGGAGGCGGCCACCGTCCTGGGGAAGGAGCCCCGCCCCATGTGGCTCCGCATCGAGCAGGACCTGCCCCTGGCGGCCCTTCATGGTCCAGAGGGCAACGAGGAGATTGCCCTCTGGCAG
>JBBQIE010000737.1:0-1626 GCA_038324625.1 Anaerolineae bacterium
GCCGGGTTGCGGAGCGGCCGGGAAAAGGGTACATTCTTGTGTTGGCGTCAATGACCGCGGTCGGCGGATGCTGGGCGCGGTTCTGCCTCAGGGCCGCCGCCGGCATCCTGATGGAGGCGCGCTGGGGCGGCAGCTGAGGGCAGTTTCCCTCCCCCACGGCTTCCTCCGGTACCCGTGGCACCGTCCGGCGCGCCTGACTGGCGGTAGCGACGGGTGAGGCCGGCCATGCCTCCCGCGCACCATGATCAAGGACGACCTTGGTGGCAAGAGTCAACCGAGGCTCGTCTACTCTGGAATCAGCACAAGCGGAGAGGTCTATCCTGGGATGTCCTGGGCTAACGTAAAGCGCTACCTGATCGGCAAGCCATTCCCCCTATCGGCAGAGCACGAAGAACGGCTGGACAAGGTTCGGGCTCTGGCGGTATTCGCCTCCGACCCCATCAGCAGCAATGCCTATGCCACCGAGGCGGTCATGGGCATCCTCATCGTCCTCGGCAGCGGGGCTCTGGCCCTGACCCTTCCCATCGCCCTGGCCATTGCCGCCCTGGTCACCATCGTCATCTTCAGCTACACCCAGACCATCCTCCACTACCCGGGCGGGGGTGGGGCCTACATAGTATCGAAAGACAACCTCGGCACCATGCCCTCCCTCATCGCCGCCGCCGCTCTGCTCACGGACTACGTGTTGACGGTGGCGGTGTCGGTATCGGCCGGGGTGAGAGCGGTCAGCTCCGCTTTTCCCTGGCTATTCCCCTTCCGAGTGGAAATCGCCGTTCTGGTGATCCTCATCATCACCTGGATCAACTTGAGAGGCATCCGCGAGAGCGGCAGCATCTTCGCCGTACCCACCTATGCCTTCGTCTTCGGCACATTAGCCGTGGTCGCCTTGGGCATCGTCCGGATGCATGGGCTCTTCGGGGCCACCCCCTTGCCCCTGCACGCCGATACCATAGAAGCCACCAGCACCTTCACCGGGGTGGCTTACCTCTGGCTGATCCTGCGGGCGTTCGCCGCCGGCTGTACCGCTCTCACCGGCATCGAGGCCATAAGCGACGGGGTGCAGGCCTTCAAGCCTCCCGAGGCCCGCAATGCCGCCGAGACCATGATCGCCATGGGGGTGATGGCCATGACCCTCTTCCTGGGGATCGCCTACCTGGCCACTCACATGCGCATCGTTCCCAACGAAGCCAACAGCGTCCTCTCCCAGATGACCCAGCTCATCACCGGGGGCGGCTTCCTCTACTACTGGGTCCAGATCTTCACCATGCTCATCCTCTTCCTGGCTGCCAACACCGGCTTCCAGGACTTCCCCCGGCTGAGCGCTTTCCTGGCCCGAGATGGCTTCGTCCCCCGTTGGTTGCAGAACCGCGGCGACCGCCTCGTTTTCAGCTCCGGCATCCTCACCTTGGCGGCCCTGGCCTCCGTCCTGGTCGCCGTCTTCCGGGCCAACGAGATCGCCATGCTCCCCCTGTATGCCTTAGGGGTAATGGTCAGCTTCACCCTCTCCCAGGCGGGCATGGTACGCCTCATGACCAGGGTGGGCCGGGTGCCCCCGGGCGAGAAAGTGCGAACCGGGTCCACCGTCATACACTTCGAGAGCAACTGGAAGCTGAAGCGGGCCATCAG
>JBBQIE010000738.1:0-1619 GCA_038324625.1 Anaerolineae bacterium
CGTCGCCGGGCACTACGTGCAGTCGCACCGGGCGGCGGTGAGCCTGGGTCTGGAGGTGATGGGGGCGCCCTTCTCCGAGCCCAGCCAGATCGTCATCGTGGACAGCCACCCGGCCGACCTGGACCTCTGGCAGGCGAGCAAGGCCATCATGGCCGGGGACCTGGTGGCCGCCGACGGGGGGACGGTGGTCCTGGTGACTCCCTGCCCGGAGGGGGTGGGCCCCCATGCCGAGCTGCCGGAGTACATTGGGGCCCCGGAGGTGGAGGGCCTGCTGGAGCGCATCCGGCAGGGTGAGGTGGTGGAGCCCATCGCCGCCTCGGGTTCGGCGTCCCTGGTGCGCATGGGGGAGAGGATCCGGTTCGGGCTGGTGTCGGCTGGCGTGGGGGCGAGCGAGGCCGAAGCCATGCGCTTCGCCTGCTTCAACCACGCTCAGGAGGCGCTGGACCGGCTCCTGGAGGAGTACGGGCCCGAGGCCCGGGTGACGGTGATCCTCCAGGGGGCGGAGACGCTGCCCTATAGGACAGTGGATAGTGGCTAGGGGATAGTGGGGAGTGGGTAGACGGTAGGGGCAGGCCACCGCGCCTGCCCGCAGGGAGTGGTCCAACTTGAGCGAAGAGGAATCCGCGGCCTCACCGGCGCGGCTGGTCGTCAGCCTGGGGGCGGCGGTGATCGCCATCTCCTTCGCCGCCATCTTCATCCGCTTCGCCCAGGCGGAGAGGGTTCCGGCCCTGTCTATCGCCGCCTGGAGGCTGGTCTTCGCCTCCACTCTGCTCCTGCCCTACGCCTGGGCCACCCGCCGGGAGGAGATCGTCCGGACTGGGCGGCGGGAATGGACCCTCCTGGCGGGGGCGGGGGTCTTCCTCGGCCTCCACTTCGCCACCTGGATCGCCTCCCTCCAGTACACTTCCGTGGCCAGCTCCGTGGTCCTGGTGACCACCGGGCCGGTGTTCGTGGCCTTGGGGTCGTGGGTCTTCCTGGGTGAGCGGCCGGGGAGGCAGACGGCGGCCGGCATAATCCTGGCGTCGATCGGGAGCGCCGTCATCGGTTGGGGAGACCTGGGTCGGGGCGAGCTGCACCTTCAGGGGGACCTGCTGGCCATCCTGGGGGCGGTAATGATGGCCGGCTACCTGATGATCGGGCGCAAGGTGCGGGCCGGCCGCTCCCTGGTGGGCTACACCGGGCCGGTGTACGGGGCTTCCATGCTGACCCTGCTGGTCATGACCCTGGTAGCGGGGCAGCCTCTGCTCGGGTTCAGTCCGGCGGCCTACGGCTGGATGCTGGCTATGGCCCTGGTGCCCCAGCTCATCGGCCACACCATGCTGAACTGGGCCCTGCGCCACCTCTCCGCTACCTATGTGGCCATCACCACCATGGCCGAACCGGTGGGCTCCGGCATCCTGGCCTACTTCATCTTCCGCGAGTCGGTGACCGTCCCCACCCTGGCCGGCGGGGCCCTCATCCTGGCCGGGATCTACATCGCCTCCCGGACGGAGTTGGCTGCCGCCGGCCAGAGACGGCGGGCGACCGCCGCTACTCGTCCTTCTCGAACTTGAGGGAGGCGGAGTTCATGCAGTAGCGTTGGCCGGTGGGAGCGGGCCCGTCCGGGAAGACGTGGCCCA
>JBBQIE010000739.1:0-1617 GCA_038324625.1 Anaerolineae bacterium
CTAATGGACGAGATTGAGTCCTGAGGTGCCCCTGATTTGGTCAAACGCCCATATGTGTATGCGAAGATGTAAAGCGTGGAGGATACACTCTCAGTCGGGTACTCTCGGGGGTGGGTGCATGGACAACGTGTATACGGCCGTGGTACGACGCTGGGGCGACTGGTGGGTCGGTTGGATCCAGGAAGTCCCTGGGGTGAACTGCCAAGAAGCGTCCCGCGAGGAACTGCTGGAGTGTCTCGGGATTACCTTGCGGGAAGCACTGGCGCTCAACCGAGAAGACGCCCTTGCCGCGGCCGGGATGGGCTATGAAGAAGCACCAGTCGTCGCGCGAAAGGCGAGGAGAGGCGAATCTTGCATGTAAGTCTGATATACGCCGGCATCACCGGCAAGGGCTTCGACAGCATCGGCCAGGGGATGGACTCGGGGTGGATCAGCCACGGGCTGGCCATCCTCAGCGCTGTCCTCAAGCGGGAGGGGCACGAGGTTGACCTGCTCGACCTGCGGGCCCTAAAGGGCTGGGACCACTTCCGCGAGGAGTTGGCCGCCCGCCGGCCCGATGTCTGCGGCCTCACCATGATGAGCGTGGATTTCAACCCGGTAATGCGTTGCGTGGACGTGATCAATGAGGCGCTGCCGGAGTGTACGGTGGTGCTGGGCGGCCCCCATCCCACCTTGGCCCCCGATGAGGTAACCCCCAATGCACTGATAGACTACATTGTCCTGCGCGAGGGGGAGATCGCCTTTCCGCAACTGCTGAGGGACCTGGAAGCGGGACGGCAGCCGGAGCGGGTCCTGGTGGGGGAACACCCCGAGCTGGACTCGCTGCCCTATGCCGACCATGACCTGTTCCTGGAGGAGTGGCGCCGCTTCGGCTACCGGATTGACTCCCCCGAGGCGCCCTTCGTGCCGGAGCTGCCGGCGCCGTTCGTCACCATCATCGCCGGACGGGGCTGCATCTACGACTGCGCCTTCTGCAAGCCCGGCGAGAGCCTGATCTTCGGAAACCGAGTGCGGCGGCGGAGTGTGGCTAACGTGATCGGGGAGTTGAAGGAGCTGCGCGATAGATACCGCTTCAACTCCTTCATGTTCCACGACGACTGCCTCACCGAGAACCCTCGCTGGGTGCGGGAGTTCTGCCAGGCCTACCGGGAAGAGGGCTTCACCCAACCGTTCTTCTGCCAGAGCCGGGCCGACATCATCGTCAAGCACCAGGAGACGGTGACGACCATGGCGGCGGCGGGGCTGAAGGGGTACTTCATTGGCTTCGAGAGCGGGAGCGACCGGGTGCTCGAGTTCATCGGCAAGGGCACCACCCGAGCCCAGAACCTGGAGGCGGCCCGCGTCTGCCGCCAGTACGGCATCACCATCTGGGCCAACTACATGCTGGGCCTACCCACGGAGACCGAGGCCGAGGTGCGGGAGACCATCTCCATGCTCAAGGAGATTGACCCGGACTACTACAGCCCGGCCTTCTTCACCCCGCACCCGGGCAGCCGGCTCTATGACTACTGCATCGCAAACGACCTCATGCTCATCCGCGACCACGACCAATACGCCCGCAACCCGAGTGGCCCCAAGATCAAGGGGCAGGATCCCGAGTTCCTGCGCTGGGCTCTG
>JBBQIE010000740.1:0-1616 GCA_038324625.1 Anaerolineae bacterium
ACTTCCAGGGTCACCTGGACCCTGGACGCCTCCGAGTGCCGGCTGGCGTTGCGCAGGGCCTCCTGAGCCACCCGGAATAGGCAGAGCGACACCCGGTTGGGCAGATGGTTGTGCCCCTCGGAGACCGCGAGTTCGATCCGGGGCAACTGGCCGTCGTGCTCCCTCTCCAGCCGAGAGACGTAGGCCCTCAGGGCCGCCGCCAGGCCCAGCTCCTCCAGGCCCGCCGGCCGGAGGTCGCCGATGCTGCTGCGAAGCTGCCCCACCACTTCCAGCAGCTGTCGGCGTAGCTCCTCCAGGCCGTCGGCCACCATCCGGGCGGCCGCCTCGTCGGGCTGATCCTCCGATTCCGGGTTCAGGCGCCTTCGGGCCCGCGCCAACTGGAAGGTGACCGCCAGAAGCTCCTGCACCGCTCCATCATGCAGATCCTGCGCCAACCGGCGGCTCTCCCGGTCCCCCGCGTCCAGCAACTCCTGGTGGGCCTTGGCCAGCTCCTCCCGGCTGCGCTTCACCTCGTCCATCAAGAGCACATTGTGGGCGGCCGTGCCCGCCCGGTATCCCACCAAGGTCAACAGCCGGAGATCCTCGGGAGTGAAGAAGTCCCCATCCTTCTTGGGCCCCAGAAGCAGCAAGCCGTAAAGGTCTCCCCCGGACAGCAGCGGTATCCACAGAGCCACCCCGGGATGGGTCAGGAGGGCGCCTTCGCCGCTGCTCAGTTGCCGAGCAGGCAACACCCCCCGCAGATGATCCTGGGCCTCGGGTTGAGCCTCGGACCGCAGCCGCCGAGCCACCGCCGAGTCCGCCTCCAAGGCCAAGCCGTCCAGGGTTGGGGATGTTATACCCACCGACTGTACCACTCTGAGGCAGAAGGCGCCCTCCCGAAGAAGTAGAGCGCTGCCCGCCAGGTTGAAGCCCTCGGTGAGGTCCGACAGCAGCCGGCGCCCGAGGCTGGCGCGGTCGAGGGTGGTGGCCAGCGATTCCGCCAGTTTGTCCACCACCAAATCATAGCCGGTGGCTCTCCCAAACCACACCCAATCGGTCAGACGCATCAGCCACCGGTGGAGAGGCGCCGCCATTAGGGAGAACACCACCCCCAGGCCCATTGCCGCCACCGGCCAGGCGGTCAAGGGCGAGAGAGGCACCCGCTCCACCACGCTTGCCATCACCAGAACCAGCAGCACCGCCGGCAGACCCAGGGCCAAATGCACGGAAACTGCCCTCAAGCGAAGGCCCAGCCAGTCCGATACCGGCATTAGCAGGGCATAGTAATAGAAGACCGGGCTCAGCAGGGCCGCGAAGAGGGTGATCTCGTAAGGGACGTAGGCCATCCCCAGGGTGTCCGGCAGTAGGGACAACAGGGCCAAGGGAAGGAGGGCGATAGCATCCCCGTATACCACGATGCGGATGGGCCGCATCCGCACTTCCGGCCACCCGCGACGCCAGGAGAGCACGATCCATACCACGGAGAGCACCAGGGACACGATGGCGAGGAATCTCACTCCGTTGCGCCAGGCCGGGTACCAGGTCTGGACCTCAATATAGGCGTACGACCGCAGCAAGGGCGGCACCGATAGGGCTAGGGCCAAGCCGAAGAGAAGCATCACTACCGCTCGGGTCCG
>JBBQIE010000741.1:0-1616 GCA_038324625.1 Anaerolineae bacterium
GGGAGGAGGGCAGGTGTAGGACCCCGTGTACCTCGATGGTCAGATGGAATATGAGGTAGAGCCCGGCGACAAGCCCGGCCCACCAGAGGCCCCCGACTGAGGCCAGCGAGCCGATGACCCCAAGCACCAGGATGATCAGGCCGGCGTTGAAGGCGAAGAGGAAGGACTGTCGCTCGATCATCGCCACTTTCGGCCCGGTGAAGAGAGTAGGCTGGGCGGTATCCAGGTGCGCGACCAGAACCACCGTTCTTAGGGGCGGCCCTTCGCTGGGGCGCTTGGCCAGGACGTTGTAGGAGGTGCGAGTGGGCAGGTATCGGGAGGCGATAGGGGAAGCTCCGGTCTCCGAGAACAGCAGGAGTAGGCCCGCCAAGGCGAAGATGGTGGCCAACGGAGGGACACTGGCGACGAGGATGGCTCCCACGATCAAGAGACCGAGGGCGATCATCCGAGGCAGGTAGGGACGAGTCAGCACCTCGACTGGTTGCAGTTCGGCAGCCAGGCCGGCCTCGGCGAAGGCCTGTTGCATATAGCGGGCAGCGTCAGCCTCGGCGGCGGAGCCGGGGGGGCGAGGACCGAATCGGTCCGTCAACTTCCTGACGGCGGCCACCAGGCGCTCCTGCCCGGCTTTGGCAAGTGGAACCTGCATCTAGCACCCCTCCCCAATCCACTGAACCAACGCCCGCTGCCAGGCCTCCGTGGTAATGACTCGAGCCAGCGCGGCGTTGACGGCGGCGACGAGGGAGAGATCCTGGGCTCGCGCGGCTACGTGGTAGCCTTCCTCGGTTAGGTCTCGGGAAATGGCGATGGGGGCCCCGTCGGTCCGAGCGGCGCAAGCCTCCACTCGGTAAACCAGCCCCCGGCCGGCCCGTCCCTCGGCTACCGAGGCGATCACCTCCGCCTCGGAAAGCAACTCCAGTATCGCGTCGTCGGCGGCGAGGTCCCGGGCCAGCAGGGAGGCCTCACTTCCCATCTCCACGGCGATCACCTGGCTCCCCGTGTCAGTCTCTGGCTTGATGTAGGCTTTCCCCTCGATCACCACCAGGCCATCCTGGAAGTAGGCGGGGCCGTAGGCGACATCCCGCGTTCTCAGGGGGTCATAGGGCAGGGCAGAAATCACGATATCCACTTCGCCGGCCGACAAAGCATCATAGAGCCCATCGAAGGCGATGTTGCGGAAGCCCGGCTCCAGGCCCAGATCGGCGGCCAAGAGGCGGGCTAAGTCCACGTCCAGCCCTTGCAGCTCTCCGTCGGCGGTCACCGATTCGAAGGGGGGAAAGGACGCATCCAACCCCACGCGGAGAACCCCCCGGGCCTGCACCTGGCTCAGCGAGCCCTCAGGGCGGGCACAGGCGGTCACGAGCATCGCCACGGTGATTAGGAGCACCGAGTGGGAACGGACGACCGACAAGGACATCGGGGCATTATAGCCGCTCGCCGGAGGGGTGGCTACAGGCAGGCGGAGGCGTATTGCCGCACCGCTTCGTAGACCGGCCGAGGCTGGAAGGCAGGGGAGAGGAAGGCGAAGTAGTCTTGATATGACCGCTGAAGCCAAGGGAAGCGGAAGGCCCACATGGCCACCGTCGGGCACCAGGGCCAGTGATCGCGGGCCCAACGGA
>JBBQIE010000742.1:0-1609 GCA_038324625.1 Anaerolineae bacterium
AAAGGCTCGGGCTTGTTCAATAATGTTCATGGGACCTGTTATCCTTTTGGTGTTTCCAACCTCAGGGTAACAGTGTCCCCCTCTTATTGTCCAGCCTCTCTTCTACCCTGAGACCTCCAGCCTCCCTCATCAACCAACAAAAGACGCAGCCGAGTCAGGCAGAAACCCGAGTACGTAGCAAGAGGCCACCAAGCTGAGCCGATGGGGCAGATGCATGTGAGTGTGAGCAAATGTTATAGCTTGTCATAGTGATGTTGCGATTTCCTATCGGCGGTGCTAGACTCGATCCACTACCTGACCCGAGGGGAGACCGTGGACGACCTCCTGACTACGCGCGAGCTGGAAGACCTCCTTAGGGTTGACCGGATAACCATATACCGGATGCTGGACGACGGCCGGCTCAAGGGCTTCAAGGTGGGCGGCCAGTGGCGGTTCTCGCGGGGCGAGGTCCAGGAGTGGTTGCGCGGCCGGCGGCAGGATCACCAGGCTGAGTATGCTGCCGAGCCCAACGCTGCCCCCTCCGGTGCCGAGCCTCTGCCCCTGTCCTGCATCGAGGCCATCCAATCGGTCTTCGCCGAGGCCCGCGACGTCGCCTCCGTGACCACCGACATGGACGGGAATCCCCTCACCGGGATGAGCAACTCCTGCGCTTTCTGCGACCTGGTGCTCTCTACCGAGGAAGGACGGGTTCGCTGCGCCGATTCCTGGCGTCGGGCCGGGAGCGCCCCGCGACCCTGTCATGCCGGCCTCCTCTGCGCCGCCAGCCGGGTTCGGGTGGGGACGCAGGCGGTCGCCAAGGCGGTGGCCTGCCAGTTCGCCGTTCCGGATCCCGACGGTGGAGCCACCGATTGGACGGATGGGGTGGGCCGGCTGGCCCTCGAGTTGGGCCTGGATGCCGAGACTCTGGGGCAGGCGGCGGGAGACGTACATGCACTTTCCGAGGCGGACTTGCCCAAGATGGAGAGGCTCCTGGGCTCCGTCGCCGCCACCTATGCCGAGATCGGCCAGGAGCGTCTCAAGCTACTCGGCCGCCTGCGTCGGATCGCCGAGATCACGGCGCTAACTGACTAGCAATACTTTCCTAGGGGGAGGGATTACCTATGGCTGTAGATCAGGAAGTGGTCGCCGCCACGGCGGGAGCGGTAGAGGCAGTGGCCGAGGAGAAGCCGAAGAAGTGCGCCATCGTCATGATGAGTGGCGACATGGACAAGGCCATGGGTGCCCTCATCATCGCCACCGGCGCCGCTGCCATGGGCTACGAGACCTCCATGTTCTTCACTTTCTGGGGTCTCAAGATGATACAGAAGGGCGGTCCCACGGGCAGCACCCTCTTCGGGCGAATGCTCAGCGTCATGAATCGGGGAGGCATTGACCGCATCGGGCCCTCGCGGCTGAACATGGGCGGCATGGGCCGGTGGATGTTCAAGAAGATGATGGCCGCCAAGGGGGTCACCCCTCTGCTCGAGCTGCGCCAAACGGCCCTGGACCTGGGGGTGCGCATGATCCCCTGCCAAATGAGCATGGATGTCATGGAGATCACTCGCGAGGACCTAATCCCGGAAGTGGAAGACAGTGCCGGCGTGGCCGTCTTCATCGCCGAGGCCGGCGA
>JBBQIE010000743.1:0-1606 GCA_038324625.1 Anaerolineae bacterium
CTCCCCTCATACCTGCCGCCTCTGAACGTGGATCGCATCCGGGTGCGTCAAGTGCTCCTGAACCTGTTGGCTAATGCCTGCCGCTTCACCGAGAGAGGGCGAATCACCATCGGGGCCCGCATCGAGGACGACCAGGTAGTCATGTCCGTCTCCGACACCGGGGCCGGCATCCCCGGCGATCAGCTCCAGAGCATCTTCGACGACTTCAGCCAGGCCCGGTCGTCCGACGCCGACGGGGGCCAGAGCTTGGGCAAGGGCCTGGGGCTGGCCATCGCCAAGCGCTTCGTGCAGATGCATGGGGGTCGCATCTGGGCCGAGAGTGAGCTGGGCCGGGGAAGCGCGTTCCACTTCACCCTGCCCCTCATCGCCAAGCAGATCTCCCGGCTGGCGCCCCCTCGCACCCCGGCCCGCCCTCACGATGAGGCCGTCCCCACGGTGGTGGTGGCCGACGCCGGCCCCTTCGCCGGCTTCCTGGAGCGCCGCCTGGAGGGCTACCGAGTGCTCACCTCCGAGAGTCTCGGGGAGGCGCTGGACCTGGCCCGAGCCCTACACCCCCACGCCGTCATTAGCAACGTCCGCCCGCAACCGGGGGAACTGCCCGCCGTTCCCCCGGTCCTGCCGGAGCCGGTCCCCCTCATTCAGTGCTCGCTGGCCCAGCCCGACCTCTCGGTGGAGGCGGCTCTCTTCGATCATTGGCTGGTGAAACCCTTCCGGCCCGACGACCTGCTGCAACTGCTGGGGCGGGATTCCGCCCTTCAGAAGGTGCTCGTGGCGGACGATGACCCGGCTTTCGTGCTCCTGGTCAGCCGGGTGCTCCAGTCCCAGGGAGACCGCTACCAGGTCCGGACCGCCAAGGACGGCCATGCCGCCCTGGCCGGGGCGAAAGCCTGGCAGCCCGACGTCGTCCTTATCGACATCGCCATGCCGGGCCTGGATGGGCGGAAGGTGGCTCAGGATCTGCGAGAGGGATCGGAGGGGAGCCGGCCGCTACTCGTGGCCTTGACTGCCCTGCAGCCGGGAGGGGAGAGTGTGGTGAGTCAGCCTGGGCTATTCGCGGTGACCTTCCGCGACGGCTTCACTGAGGAGGAGGTCCTGGCCCTGATCGAGGACTGTCTGGCCCGTCTCCAGCCGGCCTACGTCCCCGGCGAGGCGATGGCTAGAGAGCCAGGATAGTCTGCCGTGGGTCCGCCATGCCCTCTACCGGCTCACCTCGCGGAGGGTGGCCAGCAGTTTCTGCCGAGAGACCGGCTTGCTGAGCACGGCGGCCGCACCCAGGGCCTGGCCCAACTCCGGATCGCTGATTACCGAGCATATGACCACCGGGATCTCGCGGGTCCGCCGGCCCAAGTGGAAGTCCTGGAGCAGGCTCCAGCCGTCGGCCTCGGCCATCATCAGGTCCAGAATGACCGCTTCCACCCCCTTGGCGACGGCCAGGTCCACCGCCACCCGGGGGTGAGGGGCGGCCACCGTCTCCCACTCGCTGCCGGCCAGGTAGCGCTGGTAGAGGGCGACGGCGCCGGGGTAGTCCTCCACGATCAGCACCCGCCGGCGGTTGGCCAAGGGCAGGCTCAGGCGGATCGCCGGACCCCGCGGGTCGTCCGTCACC
>JBBQIE010000744.1:0-1605 GCA_038324625.1 Anaerolineae bacterium
CGCCCTCCTCTACTCCTTCGGACGATTCTGGATCTCCGCCCTCAGGGAGGATGCTCCCTTCCTGTTGGGGATGAAGGAGGCCCAGCTGGTGAGCGTGGCTCTGTTCCTGGCGGCGCTGCCGCTGATGGTGTACCTCCAGCGGCGAAGACCGGAAACCGCGCCCTCGGAGACGTAGGGCCGACCGGGCTACGCGCAGGCTAAAGCCTGCTGCTACAGGCCCCCTGACGGCTGAAAGCTGATTCGGGTATCTCATAGAGGAGGCTGATCGATGGCGATCCTCATCACCGGCGGGGCCGGCTACATCGGCCGGTGGCTGGCCAGAGAGCTGGATGCCCGGGGCATCCCGGCCGTCGCCTTCGACCGCATCGCCCCCGACCCCGCATCCCCCGTGACTCTCCCAACCAGCGTACCCTTCGTCCAGGGCGACGTGACCAACCTGGAGAGCGTGGTGTCGGTGGCAGGGCAGCAGCCCTTCAGTGCCATCGTGCACCTGGCCGGCATCGTGACCATGGGATGCGAGCAGAACCCGGAACTGGGCATGGCGGTGAACCTGGGGGGCACCCACAACGTCCTGGAGGCTGCCCGAAGGCTGGGCATCCCCATGGTCGTCTTCGCCAGCACCATCTCGGTCTACGGGCCAGACGTCCCCCAGCCGATCACCGAAGGGGCGGCTATAGAGCCCCTCACCTGGTACGGCCAGAGCAAGTACATGGCCGAAGAGATGGGTCTCTACTACCAGCGGCGCTACGGCGTGGACTTCCGTGCGGCCAGGCTGGCGGCCATCGTCGGCCCCTTCCGGGTGGCGGCCGGCTCCGCAACCCTCTACACCACCCTTATCCTGGAGCGGGCGGCCCTGGGCCAGCCCTACGAGATCCTGGTGGACGAGGAGGCGGCCACCCCCATCTGCTACGCCAAGGACGCGGCCCGCGCCCTGGCGGCCCTGGCCACGGCACCCTCGGCGCCCAGCCGTATTTACAACGTGGGCACCTGCCGGGCCACCGCCGTGGGGCTGCTGGAGGTCGCCCGCAAGCACTATCCGGAAGCCCAGGTGGAGTTCAAGCCCGACCCAGAAATGGCAGCCGTGGGGCGCATCTCCTGGAACTGGGAGCTGAGCACCGAGGCGGCGGCCCGGGAGTTGGATTGGCGCCCCGCCTTCTCCCTGGAGACCATGGCGGAGGACCTGATGGCCACTGTGAGGGGAGAGCGACCGCTCTAGCCCGGAGATGTAGAGGCAAAGAATAGAGTCGAGGTATCACCCATGTCACAATTATCGGCGTTCGTCCCCGTGGTGGGCGGCGACAGGCACCACACCGAGCAGGTAATCCTTGACCTGGAGATGCGGGCACGGGAGATCCGGCGGACCGTGGTGAGCATGGTCTACGGCATCGGATCCGGCCACCCAGGCGGTTCCCTCTCGGCCACCGACATCCTGGTTTCCCTCTTCTTCCACCAGCTGCACCTCGACCCCGCCAACCCCAGCTGGGAGGACAGGGACCGCTTCATCCTCTCCAAGGGCCACGCGGCCCCGGCCCTGTACGCCTCCCTGGCGATGCGGGGCTTCTTCCCTGTGGAGGAGCTGTCCACCTTCCGGAGGCTGGACTCGCG
>JBBQIE010000745.1:0-1602 GCA_038324625.1 Anaerolineae bacterium
GGGGTTTAGTTAGCTGGGTTCGTCCGGGGTTGTCCCTAAACACCCCCGGTGCCCCACCGGTCTGGCTGACTATATGGCTGCACCTACGGGCTGGTGCGGTCAGTCGTGCGGAGCTACGCCGATTCTTCTTCCTTCTCGCGCTTGGCCTCGGTGATGATCTGCTCGGCCACGTGGGAGGGGACCGGGTCGTAGTGGGAGAACTCCATGGTGAATATGCCTCGGCCCTGGGTCATCGAGCGCAGATCGGTGGCGTAGCGTCTCATCTCTGCCAATGGGACCAGCGCCGTGACTTGGCTGGTGCCGCGTTCCTGTTCCATGCCCAGCACTCGGCCCCGCTTGCTGTTCAGGTCACCGAGGACATCGCCCATGAACTGCTCGGGAACACTGATGGCGGCCCTCATTATCGGCTCCAGGAGGATGGGGCCGGCACTCTCGGCGGCCTTGCGGAAGCCGATGCTGGCCGCCAGCTTGAAGGCCATGTCGGAGGAGTCCACGGCGTGGTAGGAGCCGTCGTAGAGGGCCACTTTCACGTCCACCACCGGATAGCCGGCGAGGAAGCCCTCGGACATGGCTTCTATCACCCCTTTTTCGACCGCGGGGATGAAGTTGCGGGGAACGGAGCCGCCGAAGACCTCGTCGGCGAACTCGAACCCGGCGCTGCGCTCCCGAGGCTCGATGCGGATCCAGGTGTCGCCGAACTGCCCCCGGCCGCCGGTCTGGCGCTTGAATCGTCCCTGGGCTTGGGCGGTGCGGGTGACTGTCTCTCGGTAGGGCACGCGGGGCATGGCGGTGACCACGTCCACCCCGAACTTCTGGTGTAGGCGGCGTATGGCCACGTCAATGTGAGCTTCACCCATGCCGGAGAGAATCAGTTCCCCGGTGCTGGGCTCTCGCTCCAGCCGCAGGGTGGGGTCTTCCTCGACCAGCCGGGACATGGAGCTGCTCATCTTGTCGAAGTCGGCCTGCGACTTGGCGCTGACGGCGACGGAGTACACCGCGTTGGGTATGGCCAACGCCGGCATGCTCAGAGGACGGCCGCGGTCGCAAAGAGTGTCACCGGTATGTATGTCGGCCAGCTTGGAGACGGAGCCGATGTCGCCGGCGACCAGGTCGTCTGTCTGGGTCTGCTCCCGGCCTTGGAGGTAGAAGAGCTGCCCGACGCGCTCCTCGTCGCCGCTACGGGAGTTCACCGGGCGGCTGTCGGAGGATAGGGTGCCGGAGTAGACTCGGAGGTAGGTGAGCTTGCCGACGTAGGGGTCGGCAGCGGTCTTGAAGACGAAGGCGGCCAGGGGTCCGAGGGGGTCAGAGGCTAGTTCCTCTTCTTCCTCGGTGGCCATATTGGTGACCGTGTAGGGCCCGCCCTCGACCGGAGAGGGGAGCAGGGCAGCGATGGCATCCAGCAGCGGAGCGATGCCCAGGCCGGCGGTGGCGGAGGTGCAAAGCACCGGAACCACGGAACCGCTGAGAACGGCGGCTTTCAGGCCCCCGAGTATCTCGTCGGCGGTGAGTTCTTCGCCTTCGAGGTACTTCATGAGCAGCTCATCGTCGCCCTCGGCAGCCGCCTCGACCAACTGCAGGCGAGCTTCTTCCACCTCGGAGGCT
>JBBQIE010000746.1:0-1599 GCA_038324625.1 Anaerolineae bacterium
GGGACGGGGGGCTGCCCATCGCGCCCTACGACCTGGAGCGGCTCCTCGACCACCTGGTCCGACACCGCGACCGCTTCTGGACCGCCCCGGTGATCACCGTGGCCCAGCGGATCAGCCACTGGCGGGAAGGGAGGACCTAACCCCCCCGCAACATCATCAGGAGGAAACACATGGCGAAGTTGGCGATCAACGGCGGTACCCCGGTAGCGCCCGACGGCCTCAAGACCCGCTGGCCCATCATTGACGACACCGATCGCCGGGGCCTCATGGAGGTCCTGGAGAGCGGCAAATGGTGTAGTGTCGGGTTCGCTTTCGACAATCCCCTGGACTCCAAGGTGGCCCAGTTCGAGAAGGCCTGGGCGGAGTGGGTGGGGACCAAACACGCGGTGGCCGTCACCAACGGCACCGCCTCCCTCACCCTGGCCCTCAAGGCGGCCGGGATCGAGGCCGGCGACGAGGTCATCGTCCCGGCGGTGACCTTCATCGCCTCCGCCACCGGGGTGGTCTTGGCCAACGCCATCCCTATCTTCGCCGACATCGTGCCGGAGACCTACCAGATTGACCCCGACCACGTGGAAAGCCTCATCACCGAGAACACCCGCGCCATCATGCCGGTACACTATGGCGGCTATCCCGCCGATATGGACCGCATCATGGAGATCGCCCGCAAGCATGACCTGATCGTGGTCGAGGACTCCGCCGAGGCCCACGGCTCCGAGTGGCGGGGGAAGCGGGTGGGGTCGATCGGCCACTTGGGCAGCTTCAGCCACCAGATGGGCAAGCCCCTGGCGGCCGGCGAGGGCGGCAGCATCACCACCAGCGACGACGACTTCGCCCGCAACTGCTACTCCTACGGCAACCTGGGACGGGTTCCCGGGGGGGCCAAGTACGATCACTACATCCCCGCCGGCAACAACCGCATGACCGAGTTCCAGGGGGCCCTCCTCATCGCCGCCCTAGCCCGGCTGGACCACCAGACCGAGGTCCGCTACGAGAACGGGGAATACCTGGCCCAGGAGCTGGACAAGATCGGGGGCATCCCCGCCCTCAAGCGGGGTGATCCGCGCATCACCAAGCGGGGCTATTACTTCTACTTCATGCGCTTCCAGCCCCAGGAGTGGGGGGGAATCACCCGCGATCGCTTCGTGGAGGCCCTGAACGCCGAGGGCATCCACGCCGGGGACGCCCACAACCAGCCCCTCTACAAGAACCCGGTCTTCGAGGACATGTGCTTCGGCCGCACCGGCTGCCCGGTCCTCTGCCCCTTGCATGAGGGGGAGAAGGTGGACTACTCGAACGTCCACTGCCCCGAGTCGGAGCGGGTCTACGACACTGAGGTGGTGGCCATGGGCAAGGACTTCCTCATGCAGAGGGAAACCGTGGACCAGGTGCTGGCGGCCATCCGGAAGCTGCGGGACAACATGGACGAACTGCGCCAGTAGCAGCAGACCCGATCAGGCCAATCAGACCCTAAAGGTCTTCATGAAGGTTGAGCATATAAGCGACCCACTGCAGACGTTTCAAGATAAGGGAAGGGAGGGGGGCCTGGGCCTGGGACGCAGTGAGTGCTTGGGTGCCAGGCCAGCGACGGCCATGATC
>JBBQIE010000747.1:0-1587 GCA_038324625.1 Anaerolineae bacterium
AAGCGTACGAAGTCCGGTTCGATGATCTCCCCATCGCTTTGCCGGCGGAAGAGCCGGCGTTTGAGGAAGACATTGGCGGCGCGGGCGGCGGCATTCATGGTCTTGCCGCTGCCGGTGAGCTTGTTGTGCCAGGCCAGCCCCCGCATGGGAATGAGGGTCTCCATGAAGGACGAGTTGACGGCCTCCGGGCGCTTGTCGCAGTTCCAGCCGCCGTCGTGCCACTGCCACTCGACCAGGCGGTCCGCCAACTCCTCCACTCGATGATCCGCTAGGCCCAGGGCCAGGAGGTAGTAGAGGGCGTTACCCTCCTGGGAGGCGCAGCGCCGCACTCGGCCCTCGATGGTTCGTATCGAGCGGCGGTGGTGATCGGATAACAGCCAATCGTAGACCTGTTCTCGCAGGGGGATAAGGGACTCGTCCCCGGCCGGGTAGCCGACGTCGGCCAGTTGGGCCAGGACCCAGTGGGCGCCGCGCCACTTCTTGTAGGCGGGATAGGGAAGGCGTCCGTCCTCGTTCCGGTCGGCGAGGAGCCCCTGCACCCGCGGCGAGGAGCGGATCTCCGCTCTCTTGACCATGATATCCCAGGAATAGGGATCGGCCCCGAAGCCGGTCACCGCCGCTTTGACGCGGATGGCCGGGTCGTCCGACTGGAGTAGTTGCTGGGCTATGTCAGTCACTGTTGGCTCCTGGTGGACCTTACGATGGAGTATGAGCATATCATACTGCATCGGGGGAAGGGGCATAAGAGGGGTGTGGACAGGGGTGGACGGGAGTGATCTGAGAAAAGGGCCTGTGCGCGGCGGCCGGTCGCGGGGTTGGCGCGGCCTGGGGGGTTGATCTAATCTCCTGGTTTGGTGCGTGGGCGCCTGAGCCCTCGCTCATTGGATTAGGGTTGAAGGAGCACCTGCCATGCCAAGCAAGCTGGTTACCGCGGTCATTGTCGGAGCCGGTCATCGGGCTATGACCTACGCTTCCTATGCCAAGCAGCACCCCGATGAGCTGAGGATCGTGGGAGTGGCCGACCCGTTGGCCTACCGCCGGGAGATGGTGGCGGCGGAATACGATCTCTCACCGGAGCAGTGCTTCGAGACGGCAGAGGAGTTGGCTTCCCGCCCGCCGATCGCCGATGCGGTGATCAACGGCACCATGGACCAGGACCACGTGCGCACCTCGGTGCCGCTGTTGGACGCCGGCTACGACATCCTCCTGGAGAAACCCTTCGCCACCAGCGAGGCGGAGCTGTGGCAGCTGGTGGAGGCGGCCCGGCGGAACCGGCGCAAGGTGATGATCTGCCACGTTCTCCGTTACGCCCCCTTCAACATGAGCATCCGAGAGCGAGTGGCTCAGGGGGAAATCGGGGAGATCATCAGCGTCCAGACGGTGGAACACGTCAGCTACCATCACATGGCGGTGGGCTTCGTGCGGGGCAAGTGGGCTAGGCGGGAGCAGTTCCACGGCACCATGCTGATGGCCAAGTGCTGCCACGACCTGGACTTGATCACCTGGATGAAGAGCGGGATAGCCCCGGTGAGGGTGTCCAGCTTCGGGAGCAATATGCAGTTCCGCCCGGAGAAGGCTCCCGAGGGA
>JBBQIE010000748.1:0-1584 GCA_038324625.1 Anaerolineae bacterium
CAACGAGGTCAGCCCCTACGTTGACCTCGACTCCCTCCCCTCGCCCGACTACGCCCTGGTCTACGACAAGGACCCGATAGCCCGCCAGGGCAAGATCAAGCACTTCATCGCCGGGCGGGGCTGCCCCTACGGCTGCACTTACTGTTTCAACCACGCCATGACCACCCTCTATCGGGGCAAGGGCAAGCACCTTCGCCTCCGGAGCGCCACCAAAGTGGTGGACGATTTGGTCCAGGTGGGCGAGCGCTACCCCCTGGAGTTCGTGGTCTTCGTGGACGACACCTTCATCCTCAGCCGCGACTGGCTGGAGGAGTTCGCCGCCGACTACCGCCGCCGGGTGGGGCTGCCCTTCTTCTGTAACGTGAGAGCCAACCTGGTCACGCCGGAACTCACCCAACTGCTGCGGTCGGCCGGTTGCCACTCGGTGAGCATGGGGATCGAGGCCGGGAACGATCGGGTCCGCAACCAGATGCTCCACCGAAACATGAGCCGCGAGCAGATCCTGGCCGCGTCCCGGACCATCCGCGCCGCCGGGCTGCGCTTCACCACCACCAACATGATCGGCCTTCCCGACACCACCCTGGCCGACGACATCGAGACCCTGGACCTGAACATCGAGTGCCGGCCGGACTACGCCCACGTCTTCATCTTCCAGCCCTATCCCCGCACCCAACTGGGCCAGTACGCCCTGGACAAGGGCCTCATCGAGGGCACTTTCGACGACATCAGCGCCCGCGCCTGGGACAGCACCATTCTCAAGTTCGGCCCCGATCACAAACGGGCCCTGACCAACCTCCAGCGGCTGTTCGCCATCGCCGTGGAGTGGCCGAGCCTCCGGGGATTGACGCTTCGCCTGCTGCGATCGCGGGGCACCGGCCCCCTCTGGCTGGTCAACAAGCTCTGGAAAGGATACGCCATCAAGCAACGCATCCATCCGGTGAAGATGTCCCCTCGGGATCTCCTGACAGCCGCCTGGCGCTTCATGGGGATGAAGTCCTAGATGCATCTACTCTTCATCGTGAAAGAGATTGACAACGAGCCCCACGGCATCCTCCTCATCTCCGCCCTCCTGAAGCAGCACGGCCACCGGGTGAGCCTGGTAGTGGCCACCGAGGAGGACCCGGTGGCGGCGGCCGCTCGTCTCCGGCCGGACGTGGTGGGCTACAGCGTCTACACCGGCACCCACAAGTACTACCTGGAGCTGAACCGACGTATCCGAGCCCACGTCCCGGTGCTGTCCATTTTCGGCGGCCCCCACCCCACCTTCTTCCCGGAGATGATCGAGGAGGAAGGGGTGGACGGCATCTGCATCGGCGAGGGGGAGTACGCCGTCCTGGAGCTGCTGGACGCCCTAGAAGCGGGGGCGCCCACCGAGGGCATCCGCAACTGGGCCTTCAAGCGGGAGGGCCGCACCTTCACCAATCCCTTGCGGCCCCTGCTCACCTCCGCCGAACTCGACCAGTTACCCTTCGCCGACCGGCAGATGCTCTACGAGGCCCATCCAGCCAGCGGCAACAATCGCATCCGCCCCTTCATCACCGGGCGGGGCTGCCCCTACAACTGCTCCTTCTGCTTCAACCGCGC
>JBBQIE010000749.1:0-1582 GCA_038324625.1 Anaerolineae bacterium
ATCTGACCCAGAGAGAGGGACCGCACCGGGGTGCTCAGGAACTCCCCCAAGCCCAAGAGATCCACGAACCGGTCCAGGTTCTCACGATATCGCTCCGGGGGGATGCGGTAGATATGCCGGAGCAAGCCGTAGGACTCGATCACCGGCAGGTCCCACCACAGGGTGTTCCGCTGGCCGAACACCGCCCCGATGCGGGCCACGTGGGCCCGGCGCTCCTCCCAGGGAACTCGGCCGTTGACCCGCACCTCACCGGAGGTGGGGACCAGGATGCCGGTCAGCACCTTGATGGTGGTGGACTTACCCGCCCCGTTGGGCCCCAGGTACCCCACCAACTCCCCGCGGGCGATCTCGAAACTCACTCCGTCCACCGCCCGAACCGTGCGGAACTCCCGACTGAACAGGTTCCGCACCGCCCCACCCGCCCCCTCGCGGTGCCGCAGTACCCGGAACTCCTTCCGCAAGTCCTTGACCTCTATCAACTCCCCCTCCAGAGATAGCCACAGAGCCACGGAGACACAGAGGCTGCTTTCATTCTTTCCTTTCTCCGTGCCTCTGTGCCTCTGTGGCTATTATCAAGTTCCCGTGCTCTGATAATGCCGGACTCCGAAGCGCCAAAAGGCGAAGGACAGGGCCAGCACCCCGAACCCGGTGACCGGGGCCAGGAAGGAGACGAAGCGCGGCATCCCCAGTGGATCGGGCTTGTCTAGGAAGTAGAGGGTCGGGTAATACACCTGGACGGCGGCGGGGATGACGAAGGTGAAGAACCACCGCAGCCAGCGGTTGTAGATGTGCATGGGGTAGGAGAGCATCTCCGCCCCACCGTAGGTGAAGAGGTTGAACACCTCCAGCCGCTCGACGGTCCAGAAGCACACCGTGGAACCCACCACGTATAGAGCGGCGAAGAAGGCCATGGCCCCGAGGATCACCAGGGGCAGGTAGGCCGTCTTGGCCGGGGTCCAGACTGGATGAGCCAAAACGAGGCTCAGGGCGAAGACCCCCGCCCCTTGGGCCACCCGGCCCAGGCGCCGGAGGGCGAACTCCGAGGTGAGGATCTGCAAGGGAAGGCCCAAAGGCCGGAGCAGCATCTGGTCCAATTCCCCCCGGCGGATGAGGACGGAGAAGAAGTCGTAGTCGTAGCCGCCCCACACCAGGTCCATGAGGCCGAAGGAGACCTCCGCCAGGCCGTAGAGGAAGGCCACCTCCCCCAGGGTCCAGCCGGCGATTCCCCCAAAGCGGCCGAGGACGGCGGCCAGGGCCAGGAAGCTGATCAGGGTGCCGAAGAAGGAGGCCAGGGTATCCAATATGAAGGAGGCGCGGTACTGCATCTGCGAGCGCACCCGCACTCCGACCAGCCGGAAGTAGAGCGATGCCGTCTCCATCCCTCAACCTCCCTGGATGACCAGCCGGCGGGTGCCGGCCGTCAGCAGAACCCGCGCCAGTACCACCAGGACCAGGGCCCACAGCCCCTGCAGAGCCAAGGCCGCCACCAGGTCCGCGCCCCTCACCACCCCCAGGTACACCTCCACGGGGGTATTCACCATGGAGGCGAAGGGCAGCAGGCGCGTCAGCCGCTCCAGCCAGG
>JBBQIE010000750.1:0-1575 GCA_038324625.1 Anaerolineae bacterium
AGGAGACAAGATAGCCGCCCCAGATCCCGCTCGGAACCCAAGGCTCAGCCTATAGATACCCTATTGCCATCAGTGTAGGGGCTAAAGATTAGAAGCGGGGCCGGAAAGTATTAGAATCGGGTTGGAGCGCACACCCCTTGCCGCCGCTTTGGCCCGGGTGCTATACTCGCGCCACTTTGGCGGCGCCCGGCCCCATCGCCCGGCCCGCCCGGAGACGTCATGCCCCTATCTACCGAGCAGGTCCGACACATCGCCCACCTGGCCCGCCTCGCCCTCACCGACGAGGAGGTCTCCCTCTACGCCGAGCAGGTCTCGGAGATCCTCGACTACGCCCAGCGCCTCCAGGCCCTGGACACGGGCGCCATCCCCCCCACCGCCACCGTCGTCCCTCAGCGAGGGGTGATGCGCGAGGACTGCCCTACCCCTTCCCTCTCCCAAGCCGAGGCCCTGGCCAACGCTCACGAGGTGGACGGCGGTCACTTCGTGGTCCGTGCCATCCTGGGGGAATCTTGAGCCTGACCCGCCTCTCCCTCGGGGAGATCGTCGCCGGCCTACAACGGGGGGACTTATCCTCGGTCGAGGTCACCGGGGCCTTCCTGGACCGCCTCTCCGCCACCGACGATCGGGTCCGAGCCTTCCTCTCCACCGACCCCGACTACTCCCTGGCTCAGGCCCGACAGGCAGATGAGCGCCGGGCGGCGGGCGAGTCTGGCCCTTTTCTGGGGGTGCCCCTGGCCCTCAAGGACGTCATCGCCACCGAGCACTTCCCCACCACCTGCGGCTCCCAGATGCTGGAGGGCTACCGTTCCCCCTTCGAGGCCACTGCCGCCCAACGACTCCGCCGGGCCGGGGCCGTCTTCCTGGGCAAGACCAACATGGACGAGTTCGCCATGGGCTCTTCCACCGAGAACTCCGCCTTCCATCCCACCCACAATCCCTGGGACCTGGCCCGCGTCCCCGGGGGCTCCAGCGGCGGCAGCGCCGCCGCCGTGGCCGCCCGGCAGGCCCCCGCCGCCCTGGGGAGCGACACCGGCGGCAGCGTCCGCCAACCGGCCTCCTACTGCGGCGTCCCCGGTATCAAGCCCACCTATAGCCGCGTCTCCCGCTACGGCCTGGTGGCCTTCGCCTCCTCCCTGGACCAGATCGGCGCCTTCGGTCGGACGGTGCGGGACTGTGCCCTCCTCCTGGAGAGCATCTGCGGTCACGACTCCCTCGACTCCACCTCCAGCCGCGAGCCGGTCCCAGCCTGGGCCTCCGCCCTCGACGGGGACATCCGCGGCCTGCGCATCGGGGTGCCAAGGGAGTACTTCGTCGCCGGCATCGAGCCGGGAGTGGAGGCGGCCGTCCGCCAAGCGGTGGCGAAGCTGGAGGAGTTGGGAGCCCACGTGGACGAGGTCTCCCTCCCCCACACCGAGTACGCCCTGCCTACCTACTACGTCATCGCCGACGCCGAGGCCTCCGCCAACCTGGCCCGCTACGACGGCATCCGCTACGGCTACCACGAGGAGGCGCCCGAGGGGGGGAGCGATTCCGGCCTCAGCCCCATGTGGGCGGCCTACCGCCGCAGCCGCGGGC
>JBBQIE010000751.1:0-1574 GCA_038324625.1 Anaerolineae bacterium
GGCGGAGACCCCGTCCGACTGCACCAGGAACAGACGCGGCCGGTCGTACTCGGCCTGAACCAGTGCCGGCCGGGACCAGCCGAACTCCGGGGCGTCGCTGGCCAGCACCACCCCCCGGTAGATCCAGAGCCGCAGGCCCTCGGCCGTCAGCTGCAAGTGATAGAGCCGGGCCGCCGGTTTGCCCGTGTCCTCGAAGGCCCCGCAGAGGGCGAAATGGATGCTGCTGTAGGTCTCATCCCCATTGGAGTTCACCGCCGCCAGCCCCGCCACCCCGTCCCCCGCGTCCCGCGGCCAGGCCGCCACGGACCAGCTGCCGTTTTTCAGCCAGGCCACGTATACCAAGTCGTCCGGGTCCTCGGACTGACCATCGTCGGCCAGGAGGCACAGGCAATCGTGGGCCGTGGGGCATACCGCCGCCAGGGAGAGGAGGCGGCAGCCGGCGTCGGCCGAGTAGACCACCTCCGCCACCCCCCAGGTGAGGCCGCCGTCCTGGCTGGAGCGGCAAAAGAGAGTGCCTCCCGATCCGCTCACGTACAGCAGGTAGGCGCGGCTGCCCTTTCCCGCCAGGGCCACCTGGGCCTCAGTGCTCACCGACGAGGCCAGCAGGGTCCAGGCTCCCCAGCCGACAGTCGAGCCCACTTGGGCCCGGCACAGCCGCAAGTCCCCGTTCCCATCCACCCAGGCCCGCAGGATGTAGCCGGCGCTAGGCAGGCCAGTGTCCGTGCAGTAGGCCAGGGCGTTGGGCCCGGCGCCCTCCGGCCCGGAATACACCTCCTGGGGGCGCAATCGGCCCACCCCCACGTGGCGGTCGTCCACCGTGACCCGGACGCAGGGCCGGGCCGTCCGGCTTCGCTGCGCGGAGAGCAATGTCGGCGATAAAGTGCGCAACTGATCCTCCTTGAAACCGTGTAGAATGCGGAAGGTGCCCCGGTTTGGGGCACCTTCCACTCTTCGTAATACGGTTGTGATACTTGGGCGCTCTCTCCTACTTCAGCCCCATGAGCGTGAGCACGAAAGCCCGCACTCGCTTCAGGGCTGCGAAGGCTTGGCGAGCGTTTTCGGGACTGGCAGAAACACCCGGGTAGCGGATGTCAGTGCCGAACTGGTCTATAGCGGCAACAGCCTCCGCAATGAGGTCGAAGTCTGGGTCAAGCAGGGCACACAAGTTTCCCAACTGGACCAGATCGTGGCTGCGAGGATATGGCTGCTGATGGCTTATTAAGTAGGCTTTTAGATATTTCTCCGCGCTCTGCTGGCAGCTCCAACATATGTTATCTGACAGAAATACCTTACGCTGACGCGATAGGATACGAGCGTTCTGGTAGTCTGCCTCCGCCTTTTCCAGCCAGCCGCTCACCTCGGCGCGCATACAATACCACCCCTCGATCAATGACTTCGTGGAGAAAAGTGGAGCCTTCCTCGAGCATCCGGTCCACCTCGGCGGGAGTGCGCACCACCACATCGAGGGCGAAAAGACGATGGGGAAACAGGTCGGAGACAAATCGGTGGCGCGCAAACACGCTTCGGGATGCCAGCGCCTCGGTGACTATCAGCAAATCTACATCGCTATCTTC
>JBBQIE010000752.1:0-1566 GCA_038324625.1 Anaerolineae bacterium
CCAGGCCGGGGCCCGTATTATAGCGCGACAGTGATTTATCCGGCGACTTCCGCCGCTGCCTCGCGGCCGGCGATACGCCCAAAGACCATAGCGCTGCCGATGGCGGTGCCGGAGCCGGGGTAGTACCGGCCTAGGAGCCCGGAGGTGTCATCGCCGGCGGAGTAGAGCCCGGGGATGGGCTTGCGCTTGGGGTCCAGCACCTGCGCCTTCTCGTTGATGATGAGGCCGCCATAGGTCAGGGTCGGCTTGGGGAGCCAAACCCGAGCGGCGTAGATGGGGGCCTCGGCGATGGGCATAAGCATCTCCGCCGGCTTGCCGAAACGAGCATCCTCGCCCTCGTCAGCAGCGGAGTTGTAGTCCAGCATGGTCTGGGCGAAGGCGACCGGGTCTACCAGGATGATGTTGCCCAGTTCCTCGACGCTGTCGGCGGCGATCAGCAGCCCGTTCTCCTCGGCCGCCAGCAGGTCCTCTTCCTTGTACTCCTTCGCCGCCGCGATGGCGGAGTCGAAGATGGCCCAGGCTACCCCGTCGGGCTGATCGTGCATTCGGGGGAGAACCAGCATGTAGCCGGAGTGCTCACCGACGAAGCGCTTGCCGTCGGTGTTGACCATCACCATCTCGCCGGGGACCATACCGCCGAGGATACTGCCCTTCAGCCAGTAGTAGTCCATGCCCCATTCCATGTCCTTGACCACGGCGCCGGCGGAGAGGCCCATGTTGACGCCATCGCCGGTGGCCCCGGGTGCGCCGGGGATGCCCTCGGAATGGGCGAAGCCGTATTCGGTCAGCATTTCGTGGTTGTTGGGGAAACCGCCACCGGACAGGATGACTGCCTTGGCGTTGAACTGGATGGACTTACCGTCCTTGTCCTCCGCCAGGATACCCACGGCCTTCCCCTCCTCGTCCAGGAGGAGCTTCTGAGCTGGGGTGCGATAGAAGACCTCGACGGTGGTATCCTCCACGGCGGCGATCAGGGCCTCGGCAAAGGGCTTGCCGCCGGAGTTGGTCCAGTGCGCCCGCGGCACCGTGGTCTCGTGATTGAGGACGAAAGGCACTACCGCCATCTCCACCCCGTGGTCGGTCAGCCAGTCCACCACTGCCCCGCTCTCCTCGCAGTAGGCCCGGGATAGTTCGGGGTCGCAGGTGAAGCGGGAGATGCGCATGTGATCGCGGAAATGGGCCTCGGCGGTGTCCTCGACCCCCGCTTCCTTCTGGACCTTGGTGTTACTGCCCACGACCGCTCCACCGCAGAGGGCACAGCCGGAGAGCAGTACGGTGTCGTTCTTCTCCAGAAGGGCCACGGTGGCCCCAGCAGCCTCGGCTTCCAGGGCGGCCCACATGCCGGCGGCGCCGGCGCCGACCACGACCACGTCGAAGTCCATGGTTTCGTCGGGCTTAGCCTCACTCGTTGACTGGGCAGCGGCCCCGGTGACCCCGGTGGCGGCTAGGGCGCCTACGCCGGCCAGAGCCGAACCCTTCAGGAATCCCCGTCGAGAAGTGCCTTGCTTGTTCATCTTTCCCTGCCTCCATCTTTGGAGAAACGCGCAACAGAATAGCGTTGCGCAT
>JBBQIE010000753.1:0-1561 GCA_038324625.1 Anaerolineae bacterium
GCCGCATCTATGGCTCCGGGCCGGCGACAGCCGGATCGAGGACAGCGACGAGAGGGCGATGGCCGAGGCGCGGGACCGGCTGCGGCGCGGTCAGATCGTAGCCATCAAGGGCTTGGGAGGGTTCCACCTGGCGGTGGATGCCACTGACAGTGGAGCGGTGGCCCGCCTGCGGCAACGCAAGCGGCGGCCGCATCGGGCTCTGGCGGTGATGGTGGCCGATGTGGAGATGGCCCGTCGGGTCTGTCCGGTCAGCCCAGAGGAGGACGCGGCCCTATCCGGCCCGGCGGCGCCCATCCTCCTGCTGACTCGGCGTGATGATCCCGAACTCGGCCTGAGTCCCTTGGTGGCGCCGGATAACGACACCGTGGGGGTGATGCTGCCCTATACTCCCCTGCACCACCTGCTGCTTCGAGACTTGGGGCTGCCCCTGGTGATGACCAGCGGCAATCTGTCCGAAGAGCCCTTGGCCACCGGCAATGATGAGGCGATGGCGCGACTGGGCCAAATCGCCGATGCCTTTCTCCTCCACGACCGACCGATACACATGCCCTGCGACGATAGCGTTGCCTTTGTGCTGTCGGAGGACGCGGCGGGGACGGAGCTGGCACCCTTGCAGCTGATCCGGAGGGCGCGGGGGTTCGCCCCCGCGCCGGTGCCATTTCCCTACGAGGGGCCACCGGTGCTGGCGGTGGGCTCGGAGATGAAGTCCACCGTCTGCGTGGCCCGGGATGACACCGCTTTCCTGAGCCAGCACATCGGCGACCTGTGGAACTTGGAGACCTGGGAGCACTACCTGCGGATCGTGCGCCAGCTCGAGGAGCTCTTTTCTGTGCGTCCGGAGGTCATCGCCCATGACCTACATCCGGACTTCGCCGGCACTCATTACGCTCAGGCGCGGGCGGAGCGCGAGGGCCAGCGGCTGGTGAGGGTGCAGCACCACTACGCCCATGCTTTGGCCTGCCTGGCGGAGAACTCCATCTCGCTGGAGGGACTGCCGGCACTGGCCGTGGTCCTGGACGGGACCGGATATGGGGCGGACGGCCGGGTGTGGGGGGGAGAGTGGTTGCTCCTGGCGGGGGCGGGGTACGAGCGGCCGGCCCACCTGGAGTACTTGCCCATCGCCGGAGGGGAGGCCGGCATTCGGCGAGTGGATCGCCTGGCGGCGGGGTATCTTCTCGCCCTTGGTTTGGAGGGGGAAGCCCGGTCTAGCCCGACCCTCGACCACCTAACCCCGGACGAATGGTCATTGTTGCGAGTGAGCATCGCCGCGGATCGTTCGGTGCTCACTTCCAGCATGGGCCGTCTGTTCGACGCCGTCTCGGCGCTGGCGGGCCTGACCCAAGAGATCACCTACGAGGCGCAGGCGGCCGTTCGCCTGGAGACGGCAGCCAGGAAGGCGGTCGACCACGCTAGTCCCAGTCCCTACGACTGGGACCTTCATGAGGGAAGCGTTTCCCTGGGGCCACTCCTGCGTGCCGTGGTGAGCGAGCTGAGGGCAGGGGTGGACCCGGGGACCATCGCCCTTCGCTTCCATGTCACGGTGGCGGACATGGTCACCCGG
>JBBQIE010000754.1:0-1559 GCA_038324625.1 Anaerolineae bacterium
TACCACCGCCGTCACCAGGATGTCGCCGGCCGGAAGCACCCTGGCGCGGCGCAGGACGGCCACCGAGTACACCTGCGCCGCCAGGGAGCCCATCATGTCCGCCGACCCACGGCCGTGCAGATGTCCGTGGGCGACCACACCCTCGTAAGGGGGATACTCCCAGGCCTCGGGGGGTCCGGGGTCCACGTGGTCCATGTGGCCGTTGAGCATCACCGACCCGCCGTCGCCAGTTCCGCGCAGGACCCCGATGACGTTGCCGGCGGCGTCGCGGGTGACCTCGTCGTAGCCCAGGCTCCGCATCTCCGCCTCGACCAGGACCGCCACCGCCGCCTCCTGCCCGGATAGGCTGGGGGTACGGATCAGACGCTGAGCGAACGATACCAGGCCATCCATCTCTCTCTCGGCGGCCTCAAGTAGCCTTTCCATGTCACCTCCATTGCTGGGGCCATTCTAGGTGAGGGCCGCGGAGGTGCCAACCGAATGCGCCCGGGCACTCCACACTGCCGGGGTGCATTTCAGTTTGATGCTGTTGGCGAAGTGGGGCGGGGGGGCGGAGGCGCCGCGGGCCCGGCTGGGATCGAGGTAGGGGCGCGGTTTCCGCGCGCTCCCCGCGAGGAAAGGCCGATCTCCGCGGCAAAGGGCGCGGAAACCGCGCCCCTACGCGATGGCTACGGATTGCCGTCAGCTCTTCTCCCATTTCGCCAACAGCATTCAGTTTGGGGGCGGAGGCACCGCAGGCCCGGCTGGGATCGAGCGGCAAAGGGCGCGGAAACCCATCTGTTCCAACTAATTGGCCTTCTTGGGTCTAGGCCCGCAGTTGCGGTTGGCATGACGAGCGATACGGGTGAGGGGTATACCCTCGGGCAAGGGTACAATAAGCTCCGGTGGGATGACAGGTGCCTGGATTTTGGTGCGTCGAGAGGGGCGGATGAAGCCCAACTGCCGCCCCTGCTGCACGAATACCTCCACCGGGTCCTGGGCATCCAGGGCCAGACGGGGAGCGTACTCCACCAGGAGCGCCATGGACACCTCGAACACGTCCACCTTTGCCCGTCCAGCGATCTCAAGGCGTAAGGCTTGGAGTACCTGGGAGATGATTAGCACTGCCCATACCTGCTGCATGATGATCACCGGCTTGGCCGACCAAAGCAGGTGCAGGCCCAGCTCCCGCTTGATCAGCTTGAAAGCCAGCTCTATGTCCCAGCGATAGGCATAGAGACGGGCAATATCCATGATGGGCAGGGCGGAGGGATCGAGAAGATTGGTGAGTAGCTGAAACTCAGCTTTCGCGTGAATTTGGAGCGGGTCATGGGGAATTCTCCGTCAGGCGTTGATAGAGGTCCTTGGAGAGGCCCAGGTGAGTCAGGATGCGTTCCAAGGGACCGGAAAGAGGGGTGATGTGCCACAGGCTCTGACCGCACGACTGTATATGGGTCAAGGTGATCTCGGCCCGTCCGAAGGCCTCGAGCATCCTCGGCGCCGTGGGCCTGTCGGTTGCTCGCTCGGGCTGGCCGGCATAGAGGCCCTCCAGAACCTCGTGCGCCTTGGCCAGTTCACCC
>JBBQIE010000755.1:0-1559 GCA_038324625.1 Anaerolineae bacterium
GGCCTCCGGCAACCTCAAGGCCCAAGGTCTGGGCGACCACATCGAGTTCCGGGCCGGCGAGGCCCAGCATCTGCCGTTCGATGACGACAGCGTGGACTTCGTGGTCAGTTCCGGGTCGCTCCATCACTGGTCCGCCCCCGGCGCTGCCCTGCAGGAGATGCACCGCGTCCTCAAGCCGGGCGGACAGGTGCTGATCTTTGACGGGCGACGGGACGCTCGCCGGGCCTTCTACTGGCTGACCCTCTTCGCTCGGGAGTTCGTGGTGCCCAGCCCAATTCGCGGCGCCAACGAGCCGGCCGGCTCCATTCTGGCCAGCTACACCCCCACCGAGGTAGAGACCCTGCTCGCCGAGTCGCCCTTCCGCCTCCGCCGGGTCCAGTCCGGGCCGGCCTGGCTGGTAATCTGGGCCCGCAAGGACTGGTAGCCCGATCACCCTGCCGGTGTGCATGCTGAGAAGCCCATGCCGCGCGGCGTCATGCCTGGAGCCTATGACCGCGATCCGTAGGGGCGAATCTTGTATTCGCCCTTGGTGGCTGGGCGAACACAAGCGCACACGGTCTCGGTCACAACTCCGTTGTGACCATAGCCGTGGCTAGTGGTTCGCCCCTACGAGTTGGCTTAGGTACGTCATGAGCAGTGTGGAGGTGGGGATGGAGCTGATTCGGTTCGAGAGCGGGTCTGAGTTCTATCGCCGGGCCGGACCCTTCCTCCTGGAGCGGGAGGCGGAGCACAACCTGATCCTGGGCATCACCGCCGCCATCGCCGAGGGCTCGGAATGGGTGGAGCCCCAACCGTACCTGGCCCTGGTGCAGGACGCCGGCGCGCCGGTGGCGGTCGCCGTCATGACTCCGCCGCATAACCTCATCCTCTCCCATACCGACGAGGCGGCGGCGCTGGAGCCGATAGCCGCCGATCTGCTCGACAGCGGCACCGAGGTGCCCGGGGTGACCGGGCCGGCGGACCTGGCCCGAGCCTTCGCCGAACTCTGGCGCCGGCGCACCGGGCGGGCCTTCTCCACGGTCATGTCCCAGAGGATCTTCAAGTTGGAGACAGTCCGGCCTCCTGAGGGAGTGCCGGGGAGGCTGCGGCGGGCAGCGGACCCCGACCGCCCCCTGCTCCGCCAGTGGATAGCCACCTTCCATCAGGAGGCTACCGGCGAGGGCGGCCCACCCACGGACGAGGCCCTGGACCGGTGGCTGCGATTTGAGTCCCGAGGGATGTACCTCTGGGAGGACGGCGAGCCGGTCTCCATGGCCGGGCACACCGGACCCACCCTCAATGGCATCCGCATCGGGGCCGTCTATACCCCGCCGGAGAAGCGCCGCCGGGGGTACGCCGGCGCCTGCGTGGCCGGCCTCAGCCAACTGATGCTGGACTCCGGCCGCCGCTTCTGCTTCCTCTACACCGACCTGGCCAACCCCACGTCCAACCACATCTACCAGGAGATCGGCTACCAACCGGTCGCCGACTCGGTCATGTACCGCTTCGCCCACTGAGCGAGGCGTATTCGTGCGCATCGGGACTTGGCTGAAGCTCGGAGCCATCCTGGCGGTACTAGT
>JBBQIE010000756.1:0-1548 GCA_038324625.1 Anaerolineae bacterium
GGGACCTCACGCAGAGACGCAAAGACGCAAAGGTAAGGAATAGCGCTTCGACGCTCTGGCACCCACTTATCCCACCATGGGCTGTACAGGCTGTCCTGGTTCGAGTGAGGATGGAATGGGGTTGGGGTGGCCTTGGGACAAGCGCCGGCAGACCGCGCGGGAGAGGCGGGCGACTAAAGGCGCCCGCTGAGGGCCTACGGCCAAGAAAACCGTGTGGCCTCTACCCTGGCCGAAGGCCCTCAGCGGCGGCCTTCAGACCGCCGCCCTCCCGCCGCCTGACATCACTCGAACCACGGCACACAGGCCAGGCCTCCGAGACCTTTAAGAGTCTAGCGTGGATGCCTACTGGACCGGGACGGGCTCTCTGCGCGTCCGAATTGTGCGGTTAGGCGGGGTCTTGGTGTACAATGTTCGGTTGGTGGATATGATGGAAGATAAGTACCTGAAGGTTCTGGAGCTACCGAAAGTGCTGGCCCGACTGGCGGAGCATACCTCTTTTTCCGGCGGTCGGGACTTGGCGCTCTCCCTCGACGTCTCGGCGGACTTGGAGGAGGCCCGGCGGCGGCAGCGGGAGACCACCGAGGCCCGTAATCTGCTGGACGTGAAGGCGGATGTCTCTCTCGGGGGAGCCCACGACGTGCGGCCCCTCCTGGAGCGGGCCCTGCGGGGATCGAGATTGCTTCCCCCGGAGCTCCTGGACATCGAGAGCACCCTCTCGGCCGGTCTGCCCTTGCAGCGCAGCCTCTCCCGGATGAGCGGCCACTATCCGCTGCTGGCCACGCTGGCCGGCCGGATCGAGGCCTGTCGCCCGGTGGTGGACGAGGTGCGGCGCTGCATCACCCCGCGGGCGGAGGTGGCGGACGGGGCCAGCCCGGAGTTGGCGCGGGCCCGGCGGGATCTAGGGGTGGCGCGGGACCGACTCCTGGAGCGACTGGAGCGGATGATCGTCTCGGAGGACAACGAGTCTTTCCTCCAGGAGGCGCTCATCACCCAGCGGGGGGGGGCGCTACGTGATCCCCCTGAAGGCGGAGTGCCGGGGCCGAATCCCCGGTCTGGTGCATGACGAATCGGCCAGCGGAGCTACCCTGTTTATCGAGCCCTTGGCCACCGTGGCCCTGAACAACGAGCTGCGCGAGTGCCAGCTGCGGGAGGAACGGGAGGTCCTGAAGGTGCTGGACCGCCTCACCGGGCTGGTGGGGCAGGAGGCCCGGCTCATCGAGCGCACGGTGGCGGTGCTCTCCGAGTTCGACCTCATCTTCGCCCGCGCCCGCTACGCCGAAGAACTGCGGGCGGTGGAGCCCAACCTGGTGGACTTCGCCCCCCGGCAGATGCTGGATGAGGCGGAGGGCATCTTCCACCCGGGCACGCGGCTGCGCTTGCAGCGGGCCCGACACCCGCTATTGCCCGCCGATACGGTGGTGCCGATTGACGTCTACCTGGGCGGCAATGATCTGGTGCTGCTGGTGACCGGCCCCAATACGGGCGGCAAAACCGTGAGCTTGAAGACCGTTGGCTTGTTGGCAGCCATGAATCAGGCGGGCCTGCACA
>JBBQIE010000757.1:0-1547 GCA_038324625.1 Anaerolineae bacterium
CGGGGTATTGGGCAGGTTGATGACCAGTCGAGAGGATAGGGCGGTGAGGCCGGCGAAACTGAGGACTAGGGCCAGGTCGCGAGCCAGGAGCCTGGGTCGGGGAAGGGAAGGTGCCAGACTGAACATGAGCGAGCCTCCGAGCGGTGTTAGGAGGGAAAACCCCGCTCGGAAGGAAAAGCAGCGCCCGCGGCCATCGCCGCGGGCGCTGCAAAGGCTGCCCTACTTGCCCGGTGGCGGCGGAACTAGGTCCAGGTAGAGATCGCGGAGCTGGTCGTCGGCTATGGGGCTGGGGGCGCCCATCATCAGGTCGGCGGCGCTCTGGGTCTTGGGGAAGGCGATCACCTGGCGGATGTTGTTCTCCCCGGCCAGGAGCATGACGATGCGGTCAATGCCCGGGGCGATGCCGCCGTGGGGGGGAGCCCCATACTCGAAAGCGCGCAGCAGGTGCCCGAACCGCTCTTCCGTTTCGGCGGGGCCGTAGCCCAGCAAGGAGAAGATGCGCTCCTGGACGTCGCGGCGATGGCAACGAATGGAGCCGCTGGAGAGCTCGTAGCCATTGCAGACGATGTCGTAGCATTGAGCCCGCACCTGACCGGGGTCAGTGTCCAGCAGGTGCAGATCCTCCGGGTTGGGCATGGTGAAGGCGTGGTGAGTGGCATCCCATCGCTGCCCCTCCTCGTCCCACTCGACCAAGGGGAAGTCGGTCACCCAACCGAAGGCGAGCAGGTCCGGTGGCGCCAGGTTGAGCCGCGAACCCAGCACTCGGCGGAGGTCGCCCAGGACGGCGCCCACCACGGCCTCGGAGTCGGCCACGGCCAGCACCAGATCGCCCTCGGCGGCCCCGGTGCGCTCCAGGATGGCGGCCGTCTCTTCCTCGGACAGGAACTTGGATATGGGCGAGCGGACCTCGGAGTGTATGACCGCCAGGGTCACCAGGCCCTTGGCCCCAGCGCCCTTGGCCATCTCGGTGAGCTCATCAATCTGGCGGCGGCTGTAGTCCGCCAGGCCGGGGGCGACGATGGCCCGCACCACCCCGCCGCCACCGATGGTCTCCCGGAAGACCCGGAACCCGCTGTTGTAGATGAGGTCACTCAACTCGACGATGGTCATGCCGAAGCGAAGGTCCGGCTTGTCGGTGCCGTAGAGGGCCTTCGCCTGTTTGTAGGTGAGTCGGGGGAAAGGTGAGAGGAGGCGCCACTCCGGGGCCTCGGTATGGACCATCTCGGTGAAGAGCTGCTCGGTCAACTGGAGGATGTCCTCCTGGCTGACGAAGGACATCTCCAGATCCAGCTGGGTGAACTCCGGCTGGCGGTCGGCGCGCAGGTCCTCGTCGCGGAAGCAGCGGGCGATCTGGAAATAGCGATCGAACCCGGAGACCATGAGCAGTTGCTTGAGCTGCTGCGGGGACTGGGGCAGGGCGTAGAAAGGGCCCGGATGCACTCGACTGGGGACGACGTAGTCCCGAGCGCCCTCCGGGGTGCTCTTGATGAGCATGGGGGTCTCGATCTCCAGGAAGCCCCGCTCATCGAGGAAGTCGCGGATGAACT
>JBBQIE010000758.1:0-1545 GCA_038324625.1 Anaerolineae bacterium
AGCCGATATCCGGCTCGAATCGCAGTCACGGCCTGGAAGACAGGACTGCCTCCTAGCCCCAAACAGACCGCCATCCGGCCCCGACGAGGCCCAAAGAGGCCCTCGGAAGGCTACCAACAGACTTCGCAGATGCCCCAACAATAGATGCAACCGAGTCTCGCGCAAGCGAGTAGTCGCAGGGCCTTCTTGCTCCATGGGGCCCTTAGCGGCGCGGCCGATGCGGAGAGGTCCGGTCCGATCGCCACTGCCTACTGCCTTCGAGACCGGCTACATCTCGGCCGTCGGGAGGGGCTCAGCCACTTGGCTCGGCAAGTGGCTTGGGTCAGGTCTCCGGTACCTCGTGTCAGGGGGCGGGGCGTGGGCACGGTCTATCGCTCCGGCCCTTGAAGGCCGAGAGGGACGTATCGTCCCTCTCGGTCGAGGCAGGTGCGGTCGCTACGACTGCCGCCACCAGACCTGGAAGGGCCAGTTGGTGTTGTCCCGGTGGACGCGCCAGTCGGACAGGCCCACGGGCAGGTAGTTCACCAAACCCTTCTTGGCGATGCCGGGATCGAGGAACACCCGGCAGGTGCCGATGTGGAAGATTTCCTCATTGTGACGGACCATGATCTTCCTGGCCAGCTCCACCCGCTTCTGCTCATCGGGCTCGGACTTGAGCTGATCGTACCAGTCAATGATGTCCTTGATGAGTTGCGGCGGCTCCATGCCCCCCTCGCCGCCGGTGCGCTGCCACTCGGCATAGGCGGGGGCCCAGTAGCAGTAGCTGCCGTAGGGCACGTACCATCCGGGATCAATGATCCACAGAGCCCCGGCGCAGCCGTAGAAGGGCATCTCCGCCTCGTTCCCCAGAGCTCGCTGGCTCCAGAGGGTGCGCTCCATCTCCTTGGCGATGGCGTCAATCCCCACCTCGCGCCAGTAGTTGACCACCTGGACGTTGAGGTCAATCATGTTGGCACCCGACTCGACGTTGGCGTAGTTCTCCACCACGATCTGCAGGCGCTTGCCGTCCAGGCCGAGGCGGAAGCCCTCGCTGTCGCGCTGATCTAGGCCGGCCTCGTCCAGGAGGGCATTGGCCTGGTCGGGGTCGTACTCGATGGCCGTCTGGCCGAAACCCTCCTCCCAGTAGGCCTCCGCCGGGCTGCCCACGGCTTGGGTCTCCACCGCCAGGCCCATGAAGAAGAGCTCGTTCATCTCCCCCCGATTGATGGCGTAGCTGAGGCCATGCCGGAAGGCGCGGGTCTGGAAGAGCTCGCGCTTGGCGTCGTCGCCGTAGCTCTGGTTGACGTAGGTGCCGATGCTGCCGCCACCGCTGATCCAGTCAGTCACCCAGTAGTCGCCGGAGTCTTCGTTCTCCTTGAGGAGCGAATAGTCGGAGAAGCTGAACTGGCTGATTTGCAGGTCCACTTCCCCGGCGATCCCCTTCATGAGAATGATCTCGGGGTTCTGGCAGGACTCGGTGATCATGCGATCTATGTAGGGCAATTGCTTGCCGTTGGTGTCCACTTTGAAGTAGTAGGGGTTGCGGAGGGCGGGGACGGTCTTGCC
>JBBQIE010000759.1:0-1533 GCA_038324625.1 Anaerolineae bacterium
CGAACAGCAGGCCGGCCTGCACGCTGTGCTCGGTGTTCCGGCCCACCGCCGCCGGGGGCCGGCTCAGCTCCACCTTCATCAGCCGGGCGGCGCGGGAGAACAGGGCCTCCGCCGCCACCATGATCCCGGGGGCGATGGCGCCCCCTAGGTAATCTGCCTCCCGGTCCAGGGCATCGAAAGTGGTGGCCGTCCCGAAGTCCACTACGCAGGCCGGCCCCCCGAAGCGCTCCTTGACCGATACACAGTTGACAATGCGGTCCGCCCCCACTTGACGGGGATCATCGTAGAGGATGGTCAGGCCGGTATCCGTCTCCGAATTGACGATCAGGGGCTCGGCGCCGAAATACCGCCGGCTGAGCTTGGTGAAGTCCGCGGTGAGCGAGGGCACGACGCTGCTGATGGCGACGCCCTCCAGGTCAGCCGGCGCGAGGTCCACCGTGGAGAGCAGGCTGAGGATGATGACGGCGTACTCGTCCGGCATCCGGCCCGAGTCCGTGGCCATGCGCCATTGGTGCTTGACTTCGTAGTCGTCAATCACCCCGAAGACGGTGTTGGTGTTTCCCACATCTATGCAAAGGGCCCCCGCTTTGGGCATGAACTCAGTCTCCTCGGTATCAAGAGTGCGCTGATGCATTCTAGCCCTTGCCAAAGCCCCTGCAAGCGTGGTTCAATTGGGGTTCCACGAGAGACAGGGAGGTAGCGCCGGTGTTGAACATCGTTTTGCCCAAGGGAAGTCTGGAGCAGACCATCCTCACCATTTTCCAGGAAGCCGATCTCACCGTGCGCCGTGACAGCGACCGGGAGTATCGCGGCACCATCCGTGACCCGCGCATCGGTGAAGTCCGCATCTTGCGACCCCAGGAGATCCCCGTCTACGTCTACAAGGGCTACTTCGACGTGGGCGTGACCGGCCTCGACTGGGTGCGGGAGACCGAGTCGGACGTGGTGGAGTTGATGGACCTTGGACGCACGGTGAAGCTGGTCCTGGCCCTGGCCGAGTCGGCCCCGGTGCAGTCCGGGAAGGACATGCCCTCGGGGAGCCGCATCTCCACCGAATACCCCGTCATCACCCGCAAGTTCTTCGACGACCTAGGCATCCCGGTCGAGGTCTTCCTCTCCTACGGCGCCACCGAGGCCAAGGTCCCGGACATCGCCGACGCCATCGTGGAACTGACGGAAACCGGCTCCACCCTGCGTCAGAACGCCATGAAGATCGTGGACGTGCTCCTCACCAGCAGCACTCAGTTCATCATGAATCGAGACTCCCACGCCGACGAGACGAAGCGAGAGGAGGCGGCCGACATCATGACTCTGCTCGCCGGTGCCCTCGCCGCCCGGGAGCGGGTCCTGGTGAAGCTAAACGTGAGCCAGAAGGACTTGGAGAGGGTGGTGCGGATTCTGCCGGCCATGAAAGCCCCCACCGTGTCCCAGCTGTTCGGCACCGACTACTATGCCGTGGAGACGGTGGTGGAAAAGAGTTGCATCAACCGCCTCATCCCCGATCTCAAGCGCTTCGGCGCCGAGGACATCCTG
>JBBQIE010000760.1:0-1525 GCA_038324625.1 Anaerolineae bacterium
AATCTCTTCCTCATGGCCTAGAGAGAGTGAGGGACACTCTCATTGTCCTACTATCGCCCAACTGGCTGTCTTCTGAATGGGACTAAAGTACCAGCCATCGGGCGATGGCAGCGGGGATGGAGTGCAGTGCGGAGCCTATGCCCTTCTGCCGGGCCGGCAGCGGCCCGATCAAGCCCGCCAATGACCCGGCGGCGATGCAACTCCGCCGCCGAGCCGGGACCGCTACTGGTCTACCCCAGGGCCACATCCAGGATCATCATCACCGTGAAGCCGAGCATGGTGCCGGTGGTGGCGATGTCGGTGTGGCCGCCGCTCTGGGCCTCGGGCACCAACTCCTCCACTACCACGTAGATCATGGCCCCGGCGGCGAAGGCCAGGGCATAGGGCAGCAGGGGCCGGGCCAGGAGCACCGCTGCCGCCCCGGCCATGGCTGCCAGGGGCTCCACCACCGCCGACAGCTGCCCGTACCAGAAGCTCTTGGCCTTGGAGAGGCCCTCCCGGCGCAGGGGCATGGACACCGCCAGCCCCTCAGGGAAGTTCTGCAGGCCGATGCCGATGGCCAGAGCCACCGCCGCTGCCAGGGTGGCGGCGGGGAGCCCGGCGGCGGCCGCTCCAAAGGCCACCCCCACCGCCAGGCCCTCGGGGATGTTGTGCAAGGTGATGGCCAAGACCAGCAGAGTGCTGCGGCGCCAGGTAGTGGGCAGGCCCTCCGGGTTGGTCTCGGAGAAGCCGGCGTGCAGGTGAGGCAGGATACGGTCCAGCACCCAGAGGACGGCGCCCCCGGCCATGAAGCCGATGGCCGCCGGCAGCCAGGCGGGGCCCCCCATCTCCTCCGCCATCTGGATGGCGGGGCTGAGCAGGGACCAGTAGCTGGCGGCGATCATCACCCCGGCAGCCATGCCCAGGGAGGCATCCAGCAGGCGGCGGTCCAGGCCGCGGGTGAGGAAGACGCCGGCGGCCCCCAGGGCGGTCATGGCCCAGGTGAAGATGGTGGCGATGAGAGCCTGGACGACCGGGCTGTAGCCGGCCATGAATTCAAGCACGGTGATTCCCCCCTAGGCGGTATCTTGGTGAGTCTAGATCGTTCCTCGATTATCAGTCCGGCCACGCCCGGCGGCGATCCTCTCGGCCAGGTCCGCCAGATCCGGCTCGTCGCGCCACAGGCCGAAGGCAGCCATTGCCGGGTGCAGTTCGCCCCGTTCGATTCTCTCCAATATGGCCTCATCCTGGCCAAGCGCCAGCGCCGGCCGGCGCGCCGCGCGTGACGTGCGCTCCAGGCGCTCCAGCTCCGCCGCGCCGATAAGAACCGCCACCGGGCGCTCACGCCGCTGGATGATGAAGCGCTCCCCGGCTGAGGCTCGACTGATGAACTCCGAGAAGCGGGCCTTGGCCTCAACCACGTTGATTGTCTCCATTTCACACCATCCTATACGGTCACTATGACCTTTATGTGTCCTGATTCGAGTGATGTCGGGCGACGGGAGGGCGGCGGTCTGATGAACATTGGATAAATAGGCAGCCCACT
>JBBQIE010000761.1:0-1512 GCA_038324625.1 Anaerolineae bacterium
GATGCCCACGATTACGGCCAGGGATACCGCCACCGTGAGCACCGAGCGTGCTCCCCCCTGGGAAGCACCCACCACACAGAAGACGGCGATCGCCACCACGGAGAGGGCTCGGTAATCGAGCACGATGTCAGGAGTCACTGAAACCGCCACGAGACAGACGCTTAAGTATCCCTCCCAGTTCAGAGGCCGCCTGAGGCCGGGCCAGGCCCCGAGCTCGGGCCGCCATCTCCGCCATGGCCACCGGGTCCCCGAGCAGTCCCGCCACCGTCAGGCCCAGTCGGCTCTCGACCTCCCCATCCTCGACCACCACGGCCGCCCCTTGCTCCGCCAGATAGGCCGCGTTCGCCTTCTGATGTCCCCCGGCGAACAGGCCGGGCACGAGAATGGCCGGCTTACCCGATGCCGACAACTCCCCCAAACTGGCGGCCCCGGCCCTGCTGACCACCAGATCGGCGGCCGCCATCGCCCGGGGAAGCTCTTCCAGGTAGGGGTACAGATGATACCCCGACTCGGGCCCCAGCCCTGCTTCCAGCGCCGCCGCCCGCACCATCTCGTGGTCTCGTGTGCCGGAGACGTGGATCACCTGGACCGTGCCGTCCGACTCCCCCATCCAACGGAGCACCGCCCGGTTCAACTGCCGGGCTCCGGAACTGCCCCCGAGCACCAATACCACCGGCCTATCGTCGAGGCCGAAGTCCCGGCGGCACCCTTCCTGGATACAGGTGAAGAACGCCTGCCGTACCGGATAGCCGGTGACGGTTGCCCGTCCCCCCAGGCTACGATTGGCCCATTCGCTGGTGGTGGCGCTGGCGTCCGCCAGTCTCTTCACCAGTCGGATCGCCCAGCCGGGCGAGGCGTCGGGCAGAAAGAGCAACACTGGGATGCCGGCGAGCTTGGCGCCCAGGGCCCCGGGCACGGACACGTAGCCCCCGGTGGCCATGACCACCTGGGCGCCGAAGCGGCGCAGGGCCCGAGAGGCACCCAGGGCGCCGCTGAAACTAAGTGCGGCATGCACCGGGGTGCGCCATCCGGATCCCCGCACCTTCTCCGCCCGCACCGGCGCGAACTCCCAACCTCGGGCCAACGATAGCGTCTGCTCCGGATTGCCGACAACGCCCAACCATAGCACGGATACGTCCTCTCCCGCCTGCAGAAGGGAGTCTATCACGGACACGGCCGGGTATATGTGCCCCCCGGTGCCGCCACCGGCGACCGCCAGCCTCATTTACTCCTCAACTCGATGTCCACTCACGTTGAAGATGATCCCCACCGCCACCAGGGATATGACCAACGAGGAGCCGCCGAAACTGATGAAAGGCAACGGGATGCCGGTGAAGGGAACAGTAGAGGTGGCCACGGCGATGTTGAAGGCCGCCTGCAACACCAGCAGCATGGTCAGCCCCCCCGCCAGGTACATCCCGAAGGAGTCCTCTGCTTTCAGGGCAGCGCGGATGCCTCGCCAGCCGAGGGCCACGAACAACAGCACCACGGCGATGCAGCCGATGAACCCCA
>JBBQIE010000762.1:0-1511 GCA_038324625.1 Anaerolineae bacterium
TCGGATGGGCCGGGGAGGGGCCAGAGAGTACCAGTGACAGGGTCGCCGCTCCACAGGTTCAGGTCGGCTGGGTAGACGCGGGTGCCCTTGTACGCTGGGGGGTCGCAAGAGGCCGTGACTCGGCCCTCCGTCTCCACTGTCTCATCTCCGCATTCCGCCAGTACAGGCATGACGCTGGCGAACACCAACGCCAAGACTACCAGGACGAATAGTACCTTCTTCATCTCAGTGGCTCCTTACTTCAGCGTAGGGATCTGTCGGTGCCGGCGAGGCCGGTTTTCCAGAGATGGATACGCTTCGGTTACCTCGATTCTCACCCCCTTTTCATGGGGGCGGGGAGCCACTTTCTTGTCCGCTGCCTATTCGGCAGGTATACTAACGACAAGAATGGGTGGCAACGCCGCCCGTTCTCAAGGCCTCTCCTGCGCACCCCGAGAAAGTGATGCAGGAGGGGCCGGCTTTTTTCGGCGCTCTCATGTCCGCGCCAGCAGACGGTTACCTATTCACCGCCCTACTGAGGACTATGCTAGCATAGGGGAAGTACGGGTTCAAGAGGGCAGACATTAAAAGAGTATTGGAATCGCGCACAGGCTATAACCTTCGCCGGGAAAACGGGCTGGATGAGCTGGAAAATAGGGCTCAGCGCTCGGATCGGGCGGAGATCTCTTTGGATGACTCGCGAAAGCGGTAGCCTTGTCCCCGGACGTTGGTGATGTAGGTGGGGCAGGCGGCATCGTCGCTAAGCTTCTTCCGGAGGCGGCTGACGTAGAGGCGCAGGTACTGGTGCTCGGTAGCGTACATCGGTCCCCAGGCGCGGGTGAGCAATGCCTCGTGGCTGAGCAGTCGGCCCGGGTTCTGCATGAAGTACGCCAGCAGCCGAAACTCGACCGGGCATAGCTCCAGCGGGTCGCCATTCAGGGTAGCCAGCTTCTGTTCCAGGTCCAGCCGTAGGGGTCCCTCTTGCAGGATAGCCGGCTGGACGCCGATGATCGAGGGCCGGCGGACGTCCTCCAGGATGTACCCGACTCGGGCGGCAAGCTCGGGCACACGGATGGGCTTGAGCAGGTAGTCGTCGGCGCCATCACCCTCCAAAGCCCCGGTATCCCGTATCCGAGAGGTGAGGACGAGGACGGGGGTGCGGACCACTTTCTTGATCTCCCGGCAGATCTCCCGCCCATTCATCGTAGGCAGCATCAGATCCAAGATGACCAGATCGAAGTCCATGTCAAAGACGAGTTGCAGGCCACTCTCCCCATCGCCCACCGCCGACACCCGAAGGCCATCGCGGGAGAGGCGGTGCTCGATCCTCCGGGCCCAGGGCCTTGTCGTTCTCGATCAGCAAGATATGGCTAACCTTTTCCATAACTCACCTCGTTGGCCGCTTTCATATGGGGACTCAGTGGACGCCAACTGGTTCGATTCAGATACCAATGCAGTCGCCACTTCAGGGGCTCACTAGAGTGTAGCGCCCATAATGGTAGCAAAGGTGTGCCTGGCGTCAAGGGCGGGGC
>JBBQIE010000763.1:0-1506 GCA_038324625.1 Anaerolineae bacterium
GGGGTCGGAAGCGGAGGGAAAGGTGCTGCATCTGCCCTTCTTCTGGGCCGGCTCCGTCGCCCCCGGAACCGAACTGCTGCGCCGACTGCTGTCCCGCGCCGGCAGGAATGGCGCCATCGCCGCCTACGCCGCCGCCTACGAGCCCTCGGCGGAGACGGTGGCCGCCCTAGAGGGAGCCGGCTTCCGCGAGATCCACGCCCTCGGCTGCTTGGCCCAGCCCCTCTAGGCCCTGATGCCCGCCCCCATGAGCCCACCATAGGAGAGAAGGTCATGAGTACCAGTCCCAGTTCAGCGTTGCTCTACGTCTGGACCCCCATCAACCTGGAGGCCGCCTTCGCCCCTCGCGACGGCGCTGGAGCCCTGTCCTTCCGGGAGCGGATGTGGCTCCTCGGGGGCTGGAACCCCGGGGACAAGGTCCACTTCCCCCACGTCTGCAACAGCGAGGTCTGGTCCTCCAGCGACGGGCGGGACTGGCGGCTGGAGCTGCTTCAGGCCCCCTGGGAGGGCCGGCACACCGCCGGCTACGCCGTCCACCGGGACCGGATGTGGATCGTGGGCGGAGACGCCAACCAGGGCCACTATCAGAACGACGTCTGGAGCAGCGAGGACGGCATCCACTGGGACCTCGTTTGCGAGCGAGTCCCCTGGGCGGAGCGGGCCCTTCACTACACCGTGGTCCACGACGGCTACATCTGGGTCATCGGCGGCCAGAGCCTGCCCCAATGGGCCCCGGCCGACGAGGCCTTCTATAACGACGTCTGGCGCTCCGAGGATGGGCTCCACTGGGATCGGGTCCTCGATCAGGCCCCCTGGACCCCGCGGGGCATGATCGGTGGCAGCGCCGTCCGCGATGGGCGCATCTGGCTCCTGGGCGGCGGCACCTACGACACCCCCCAAACCCCCTTCCGCCGCTTCTACAACGAGGTCTGGAGCAGCCCCGACGGCGCCAACTGGGAGCAGCATACCCAATCCGCCCCCTGGCATCCCCGCCAGTACCACGAGGTGGCCGCCTGGGACGGCATGCTGTGGGTGATGGAGGGGTGGAACCAGGAGAACCGCAACGACGTCCACTACTCCCCCGACGGGGTGGACTGGCACGAGCTGCCCGACACCCCATGGGCTCCCAGACACGCCGCCAGTGTCCTCGTCCACGACGGGGCTCTGTGGATGATCGCCGGCAACAACATGACCTCGGACGTGTGGAAGCTCACTCGGAGGTAGGGCGGGTCGAGGCGGCACCAGACCCCAATGAAGATCGATCATATAAGCGACCCACTGTGCGACCGGACGCCCGCCCGGCCATAAATGGTCCGGGCTACGAGGAGCGAAGCCCACCTCCGTGGGCTGGGACGTCTCAGCCGGCGCAGGCCGGCTTTGCCCAAGCGTAGCCCCGACCATTCATGGCGGGGCGGCCCCTCACTCTACCCCTTCTCCACCCTCGACCCCCCATGCAACCCTATGTGGAACGCCCGTTGTACCAAAAGACTTGACGAGCCACCTACTAAT
>JBBQIE010000764.1:0-1506 GCA_038324625.1 Anaerolineae bacterium
GACTTCCAGGCTTGCGAGCCTCGAAACGCCGGGGTGGGACCGGGTGAGGCGATGAATTGGCAGTGCCGCTATGGCGCTGAGGCGGCGGAGGACCTGGCGGCCATCGGCACCATGGCTCCTCCCGAGTTGGCTTCCGGGGAGATCGGCGTCGGCAGGGACACTCGGGTCATGGCCGGAGATCACCGCATAGGCCGAGTGGACCACGTGTTGATGGACCGGCGAACCGGCCGGCTCACGCACCTGGTAATGCGTCCGGACGGCTCGGGCCGCTCGGTGGTGGTGCCCATCTCCCGAGTGGAGTCAATGGACTCCGCCGGGGTTCATGTGAAGAGTACCCACGACGAGTGGCAGCAGTTGCCCACCTACACCCCGCGGGCGGATTCGGCTATCGCCTCCGAGGTGCGGGAGTGCCTGGCCGATGTCGGCTGCGACGTAGAGGAGATTGACGTCACTGTGGATCGGGGCGTGGTCACCCTGGAGGGCCCAGCCTACGAAGTCGAGACCAAGCGCGAGGTGGACCGCCGAGTGCGGGAGATCGAGGGCGTGGTCGGGCTGGAGAACGCTCTCTCGGTGGACTCGGCCATCGCCGCCGAGATCACCGGCGCCCTGGCCAATGACCCCCGAACCAACCTGGTGGGGGTGGATGTGGCCTCCAACCACGGCACCGTCACCCTCTCCGGCGAGGTGGAGACCCAGGAGGAAAAGGAGGCGGCGGAGGAGATCGCTAATCGAGTTCGTGGCGTCCTGTTGGTCATCAACGAGTTGGTGGTGGTCAAGGGGTCGGAGCATCGTCCAGGTGGGATATTCGTGTTCGGCCCCCAACTATGGCGGACGCGCTACAACTGGGCCAATTACCCCTACTGGTAGATCGGCGAAGCGGGCGCGAACCTGGTTGACAGGTCCGGGGCCCAGGGAGTATAGCTCGGGGGCGGGAAACCGCCCCCGATTCCGGTTAAGGGGGGCGGCAGGCAGATCGCCACGGGGGTGCCGATGCGCTACTTCGATGCCAATTGCCAGATCGGGCGTTACAACTACTGGAATGGTAAGCAGCCGATCGCGGCCCCGGACCTGCTGCGAACCATGGACCACTACGGCATCCACGAGGCCCTGGTGACCGCCGCCTTGGGCCGGGAGTACCACCCCTGGGATGGCAACCAGCAGGTGCTGCGTTTGACGGCGGGGGAGCCGAGGCTCCACCCGGCTTGGGTGGGCCTTCCCCCGGCCAGCCGGGAGCTGCCGCCTCCGGCGGACTTGGTGGAGGAGATGGAAGAGCAGGGGGTGCGGGCCCTGTTCCTCTACCCGCGTCAGTACCGCTTCACCCTGGACGACTGGTGCGTGGACGGACTGCTGGGGCCCTTGGCGGAGCGGAGGGTGCCGGTCTTCATCTGCCCCAACGGGCTCATTGGGGGGCCGGAGCCGTCCGATCAGACGGACTGGCCTGGGGCGGTGCGCCTCTGCCGAGCCTTCCCCGATCTGCCGGTAGTGGTGACCGAGGTGCGCATCCTG
>JBBQIE010000765.1:0-1503 GCA_038324625.1 Anaerolineae bacterium
GACGGTCGGCCCTAGGCGGGGGCTGGGGCCCGCTGATCGGCGACGAGGGCAGCGGCTACTGGCTGGGCCGGGAGGCCCTTCGAGCCGTGGCTCGCGCCGCCGACGGCTGCGGTCCCGAGACCGCCCTCACCGGCGAGGTGCTTGGCGCCCTCGGAGTCTCGGAGGCCCGCGCCCTCATCCCCGGGCTCTACCAAGGCCAAAGGGCATCGTCCGACCAGATAGCCCGCCTGGCGCCCCTGGTCCTGGAGGCCGCCTCCGCCGAGGACCCGGTAGCCCGCGGGCTGGTGGAGACCGCTGCCGACGAGTTGGCGCGGTTGGTCGCTGCCGTGAGTGCCCGCCTCGACGTGGAGGATGCCCCGGTTGCCCTCGCCGGCGGTCTGCTGGCCCAGGAGAACCCCCTCAGCCGGGCCCTACGAGGCCGGCTCGGCCCCACGGTCATCGCCGCGCCCATGCACCCACCCGTCCTGGGAGCGGTCATCCTGGCCCGCGAGGCACTCAAACCGTGACAACCGAAGACAGGAACCCCCGCACCACTAACCTGGACGCCCTCTCCACCATCGAGGTCTTGGACCTCATGAACCGGGAGGACGCCGGCGTGGCCCCGGCCATCCGCCCGGCCCTGCCGGACATTACTCGGGCGGTGGAGGCCATCGCCGACCGGCTCCGCGCCGGGGGGCGGCTGATCTACGTGGGAGCCGGCACCTCCGGCCGCCTGGCCATGCTGGACTCGGTGGAGCTGGTGCCCACCTTCAGCGCCCCGCCCGGCCAAGTGATGGCCCTGGTGGCCGGGGGCGAGGCCGCCCTCACCCGCTCCATCGAGGGGGCCGAGGACGATGCCGAGGCCGGCCGCGCCGACCTGCTGGCGCTGGGGGTGGGAGCCGGCGATGCCGTGCTCGGCCTGGCTGCCAGCGGCTCCACCCCCTACGTCATCGGGGCCCTCCGGGCGGCGAATGAGGTCGGGGCCCTCACCATCGCCCTCTCCGGGAACGATCCCGCCCCCATCTTGGATCTGGCCCGGATCAAGATCGCCGTCCCCGTGGGGCCGGAAGTCATCACCGGGTCCACCCGCTTGAAGGCGGGTACGGCCCAGAAGCTGGTGCTCAACCTGATCAGCACCGCCGTCATGGTGAGGCTGGGGAAAGTGTACGGCAACCTGATGGTGGACGTGCAGGTGACCAACGCCAAGCTGGCCCGGAGAGCGGAGGGAATCGTGGCCGAGGTGGCGGGCGTGAGCGAGGGGGAGGCACGTTCGCTTCTGGAGCAATCCGGCCACGAAGTCAAGACCGCCATCGTAGTGGCCCTATTGGGCGGCACCCCGGACGAAGCCCGCCGGGTACTGGCCGACCACAGGGGCATCCTGCGAAAGGCCATCGGCTAGCCCTACGCCTCCGCTAGCCGATGGCCTTTCGCGTTTTCGTCCCCCTTTTCGCGTCCTTCGCGATCCAAACGGCCCAGGTCAAGAGGGCGGACGCGGTGGTCATCTGTTACAACTTATTCGCGCCC
>JBBQIE010000766.1:0-1500 GCA_038324625.1 Anaerolineae bacterium
CGACCCGCGCAAGACCACCCTCTATCCCGACCAGTGGATGATGTTCAAGGATCAGAAGTACCCGGATGCCGCCTGGGAAGCCCTGAAGTATCTTTCCAGTGTCGAGGGTTTGCGGGTCTACTTCTACGATACCGACAAGGCCGGCGGCATTCCTTCGCGCAAGTCAATGGCGGCGGAATGGCGCGACAAGATGGTGGAGAGCACCGGACTCGACGCGACCATGATAGACGACGTCGTCGTCAAGGGGATAGACGTGGCCGGCAAGGTGCCGCCAAGCCACGCCATCCTCAAGTTCAGCGAGGTCTCCAACGTCGCCATCAACCCGGTGCTGGACGAGCTCTGGCTCAACAAGATCACGCCCGAAGAAGCGGTAGCCACCATGGAGCCGAAGATCAACGAGATCCTGGCCAGCTAGAATCTGGGCCAACTGAAGCCTTGAGCGAGGCACAGCCTACTGCTCAGTTATGAGACGGACACCGAGCCCGAGAGAGCAACCACGGAGGTGGAAGATGAAGCACGACCTGATCAGCCGACGCCGATTCCTACAGGCCGCCGGGGCGGGGGCGGGTATGGCCGCCCTCGCCGCCTGCGGGGCCACGCCGACCGCCGCCCCCGCCGTCGAGACAGCGGCTCCGGCCACGGCCGCTCCGGTCGAGGCCACTCAGCCGGTCGCTACCGCCGGGGAGAAGGCCCACATCATCGCCGTGGACACCGGTGACGGTATGGCTTTGACCACGGCCTTCGTTCCTTTCATGGAGCAGAACCCCGACATCGAGGTCGAGGTCATCGGAGTGGCCTGGGGAGCCTTCGATCAGAAGGTGGACCTGCTCATCGCCGGGGGAGACTCGCCCGCCATCTGGAAGCCGGCGGACCAACGGGGCTATCGCTTCTACGCCGACAAGGACCTGTTCCCCGACATCGGCCCCTGGATCGAGCGCGACGCCTACGACGTCTCCGACTTCGTGGACACTCTCTATGACTTCGTTCAGTGGGAAGGCAAGCAGCGGGGCTTCCCGGCCGCACACTTCCTGGCCGTGGAGTTCTACAACAAGACCCTTTTTGAGGGCGCCGGAGTCTCCCTGCCGCCTACGAGCTGGGACGACACCGACTGGAACTGGGACAAGCTCCTCGCCGATACCCAAGCCATCACCAAGCACGGCGACAACCCCATGCAGACCGTCTGGGGCTCCGGTGGGGTCTTCGGGCGGGGCGAGAGCGCCTGGGCCTTCGGGGGCGACTACTTCACCGATGAGGACTACGTCACCGGCAAGCCCACCAAGACCATCGTCAACTCCCCCAAGGTGGTGGACGCCTGGCAGTACATGCAAGATATGATCTATAAGTACGAGGTAGAGCCGACCCCGGCCGATAGCGATATCGCCGGTGCCGCCGGGATAGACCTGTTCCTCAGCGGCATGACCGGCATTCGCTTCGGCGGCATCTGGGCTCTGGCCGAGTACGCCGGGATCGAGGAGTTCGAGTGGGGTATGGCCCCGGCAC